>JAAXWV010000101.1 GCA_013334845.1 Candidatus Roizmanbacteria bacterium
CAGAACAGATAGCGGCAGTAAAAGAATACGAATCCGAAGGAAAGACATTGCTTGCCGGAATTTATATGATGAAAATTGCAACAAGCTCAATGTCTGCTGTAACATTATCCCCAAAAGCTCATTCACTTTTGGATGATGCACAAAAAAGCCAACCGGGTAATCCTCGTCCGTACATAATTCGTGGAACAATGAAATATCAAACGCCTGGAATTTTTGGCGGAAGCTACGAGGATGCAGTAAAAAATTTCTCAAGAGAAAAATATTACCCGTTTCCCCCCTTCACCTTTTGCTTCAGTTAAGAGGATGGGAAGAACCAAAAATTGTCATGCGTTTCTGGATACTCTCAATTATCTTTTCAATCCTCGGCCTCATGATCGCATTCATGAAGTAAGACATTTAGCTCGACAAAATGCTACAATGTATATATGAATACTCTTACGACTCTTCGTAATCAGTTTGCCGGCAAACGAATACTTGTGGTAGGACTGGGTTTTAACGGGGGCGGAGTGGGACTTGTCAATTTTTTTACTTCGTTAGAGAGTCATGTAACTATCACCGATAATAAGACAAAAGAAGAGCTGGAGTCATCGCTCATCCAAATAAAATCATCTGACGTGACTTTGAAACTCGGAGGACATTCTCAGGAAGACTTCCTCTATGCTGACTATATTTTTAAGGGGCCTTCTGTTCCTTGGAATATGCCATATATTGTGGAAGCAGAAAAGAGGGGTATTCCTGTCGAGATGGAAGCTTCATTCTTCGCTTCTATATGTCCGGCTCCTATTGTGGGAGTGACCGGCACCCGAGGAAAATCAACTACGTCATCGATTATTTATCAGTTGCTTCTTGACAATGGATACCGTACACATCTTGGAGGTAATGTATCACAGGTATCAACCATATCGCTACTTAATGATCTAGATAACCGATCCGTCGTTGTGCTGGAATTATCTTCTTGGCAGTTGTCCGGTTTCCATCGACGCAAAATTTCTCCACACGTAGCTGTTTTAACCAATCTCTATCCGGATCATCTTAACTTTTATCACAACATGGATGCTTATTTTTACGATAAAAAAGCTATCTATCAGTATCAGAAAGCGGGAGATGTTTTTGTATACCATAAATTACTTGAACCACTACTCGATAAAAAGGAAATAAAAGCAAAGCCTCTCACATTCGATGCAAAGACATTTTCTGAGCAGCTAATAAACCTGCGCGGGGAACACAACTATGCCAATGCGGGCGCGGCGCTCAAAGTCAGTGAAGCTTTTAATATTGATATCGTGCAAGCAATGAAAAGTATCAGGAAATTTGCAGGATTGCCATACCGCCAACAGATAATTCGAAAAATGGATCGTCTGATATTTATTAACGACACATCATCTACGACGCCGGTTGCGGCAGTTCAGGCGATAAAATCGTTTTCAGATAAACCTATTATTCAGTTTCTAGGCGGGAATGCCAAAAGACTGCCTACCGACGAACTACTTCATGAGTTGGAAAAAGTTGAACATATAGTACTTTTAGCAGGTTCGTTCACCGACGAAATTATAGACAGACTTAGAGAATTATATCCCGAAAAGTTGAGTCCTATTTATGATAATTTGTCAGAGGCAGTTCGGGAGGGAATTCGGCTGGCCAAGATAATGAATACCGAGACATATCTTCTTTTTTCTCCGGGTGCCACCTCATTTGCGATGTTCAAAAATGAGTTTCATCGTGGTGACGAATTTAACAGAATTGTACTGGGAATAAAGGAATAAATTACAAATCTCTATGAAACTACTGCATAAAAGCTCGTTTCTAACGACGCTTTTTTTCCTACCTCTTGCACTTGCTATTTTTGGCGTTTTTTTTGTTTTTGAAGCCTCATCAATCCGTAGTTTATCAGAGTATGGCGAAAGCTTCCGTTATGCAAAGCTTCAGTTACTTTGGATCGTTATCGGCTTTATTACTATGGCGGTAGTTTCAAAGATAGATTATCACAAGTGGTATTACTTTGCTTTTCTTATGATGGGCGGCACAATTATGTTACTTGTAGCGGTACTTATTCCGGCACTAGGCCATTCTGCAGGGGGAGCTCGTCGGTGGATCGACCTCGGTTTTTTTAATCTCCAACCTACTGAGTTTGCAAAAGTAGCTTCTATTATTTATCTTTCGTCGTGGTTTATCCATCGAGAGCGGAAACGATTTTTTTCCTTTCTTATTTTACTATGCATTTTGATGGGTCTTATCATGTTGCAGCCAGATATGGGTACGGCTATTATTATTTTTTCGCTTAGCATTGGCATCTATTTTTTAGCGGGAATAGAACTCCATTACTTACTGTATTTTCTCCCTGTTTCCGTCGCAGCATTTCTCTTAATGGTGAAGCTGTCTCCTTATCGTTTCCAGCGCCTAACTGCCTTTTTGAATCCTGATGAAAATACTCAAGGCGTTGCTTATCATATCCACCAAGTACTTATTTCACTGACGAATGGCGGTTTGTGGGGGCAAGGGTTTGGAGCGTCGCGTCAAAAATACTTATTTCTTCCGGAGGCACATACTGATTCCATTTTTGCCATTATTGGAGAGGAGATTGGTTTCATCGGATCTATCGGTCTGATTATTGCATTCATTGTACTTATATACCAGCTTTTCAAAATAAGTGAAATGGCGCCAGATCGTTTTGGACGTTTGCTTGCAGGAGGAATTTTTGTATTTTTTTCGCTTCAAATTATTGTCAATCTCGGTTCTATGGTTAGTATCATGCCAATGACAGGAGTGCCTTTGCCTTTCATTTCATACGGTGGTTCCAATTTGCTCACTTCGTTCTTTCTTGCAGGTGTGGCGATAAATATCGGACGACAGAGTAAGATGTCATAAATCACTGTTCTTTGTTACAATGTACTCATGAAGATACTTATAACTGGTGGGCATCTTGCGCCAGCATTGGCAGTCATAGATGGTATCAGAGAAAATAAGGAGTTGTCGAAAACTACATCAATCGTATTTGTAGGGAGAAAATACGCGCAGTATACAGATAAGAAGCCCACTCTTGAGTATCAGGAAATTACTTCTCGAAATATTCCCTTTTTCCATCTGAAGGCAGGGCGACTTAATCGATCAGTGTCGATTCGCTCTCTAGCTGGAGTAATGCGAGTACCTGAAGGATTTTTCCAGGCATATCATATTCTTAATAAAGAGAAACCTGATATTGTTCTCAGTTTTGGGGGATATTTAGCCCTTCCTGTTGCCGTTGTGAGTAGGCTTTTTGGTATACCCGTTTATACTCATGAACAGACGGTACATCCAGGTCTTGCAAATAGATTGATTGCCGCTTTTGCTCAAAAAGTATTTATTTCATTCCCGCAATCACGTAAGTATTTTCCGCGGAGAAAAATTTACATGAGTGGAAATCCGGTTCGCAAGCAGATTCATGAAAATAAAAAATTATCATACATTCCTTCCGGAAGAGGCAAAATCATATATATAACTGGCGGTTCTCTCGGTTCGCATAGTATCAATGCACATATTGAGGAGATACTCAACGCACTACTGTCACGGTATATAGTCATTCATCAGACAGGAAATGTTACGGAATTTGATGATTTTAATCGACTTACAAAAGTGCGCAATAAATTACCTCCTGAGCTTAAAGAGCGATATGTACTCAAGGAACATATCCCGAGCTATGAAAACGGGGGAGTATATAAAGCTGCGGATCTTGTTATTAGTCGGGCAGGTGCAAATACTTTTTTTGATCTCATTGCTCTTAAAAAACCAGCAATTCTCATCCCGTTGCCATGGTCAGCCAACGGCGAGCAGGAAAAACAGGCGAAGATTTTATGTGACGCTCAAGCTGCTGAGATATTCGATCAGGCAGATACTTCTGATCATTTACTAGAATTGGTTGATTCCATGATGGGGAAATTGCACGACTATGAGGAACACTACGCTCAGTTATCAGGCATTTACCAAAAAGATGCGGTTCAAACAATCATTCAAACCATTTTTAAAACGGCTTAGTTTCTACCTTATAGTGATAGGTGTCTGTTGCATTCCATTTGCTACATGGCTATTTATATCTCACTTTTTCGCAATCCGTAATATCGAAATCATAAAAAAGAATAAAGACTTTAATCTCAATGGAGTTACGACATTATCCCGCCAAAATTTACTTATACTCGATGAAAAAAAGATTGCTGATATACTCTATGAAGCTAATCCTACTATTTCTCGAATTACGGTGACCAAAAAATACCCCGCTACACTCATAGTGACTATCGATACGTTTGAACCGTTTGCAGTGCTGGGTCAGACAGATAGTTTTTTTGTATTGAGCCAGGACGGACGGGTGCTTTCAAAATCGCGCCAAAATTCACTTAATTTACCGGTGCTAACTTACTATCAAAAGTACCCATTTGAATCCGTTCCTGTTGGATCCCATCTTGATTCACATGATATTCTTACATCACTTTACTTTATAAATCTTGCCCAAACGTCAGGATATCCAATCATTAGTATTGATATCCGTTCAGAAAATGTGATAGCATTACATGGAGAGTCAACGAACTTCTTATTTTCAGCAGTAAAAGAGAAAGCACTGCAGGAGTATCAGTTTATGACAATAGCTAAACAGTTTAAAATTGAAGGCAAAAAAATCAGCACCATAGATGTACGATTTGACAAGCCGGTAGTCGAAGTTGCACAATAATATTATGAATGGTTCCTTAATTTGCGGTATAGATATTGGTTCATCAAAAGTAGCTACCGTAGTAGGATTAAAGTCTCCAGAAAACGATGAACTGCGTATAATAGGATTCAACTCTACGCATTCAAAGGGTGTTAAAAAAGGCTTAATAGTCGATATTGATCAAGTAACTTCATCAGTTGAGGAGAGTGTTGAAAAAGCTGAACGCATGGCAGGTCATAAAATTACCTCGGCTTATGTCTCAGTTGGAGGCCCACACATTTCCTCCCTGAATTCACACGGAGTCGTTGCTGTCTCTAATCCCCAGACAGAAATTGTGGGAGATGATGTTGCACGTGTAATTGACGCCGCTCGGGCAATTTCTCTTTCGACTACTCGACAAATTATTGAAGTGACTCCCCGTGAGTATAGTGTAGACGGGCAGGCTGGAATAAAAAATCCGATCGGGATGAGTGGAGTACGTCTAGAGGTGGACACTCATATTATCACTGCTTCCCTTACTAATCTTAAAAATATCGATCGATGTCTTGCTGATTTGGGGATCCAAAATGCAGGGTTTATTTTTTCCGGCTTAGCTTCAGCTGAGTCCGTGCTCACTGAAACTGAGACTGATCTTGGAGTCGCAGTTGTAGATATAGGCGGTGGGAAAACCGACATCTGTATCTATGTCGATGGTCCATTGTCGCATTCAGCATCTATCTCTCTTGGAGCTCGTCATATAACCAATGATATTGCAGTAGGGCTTCGACTCTCTCTGGATTCCGCAGAGAAAATTAAAGTACATCTGAGTAATCAGGCAAAGCTGATGGAATTTAGTAATAAGCATAAATCGAGCCACGATCTATTT
>JAAXWV010000375.1 GCA_013334845.1 Candidatus Roizmanbacteria bacterium
CTCCTTTTTTAGAGATATGGGAATGTGTTAGTTCCGGCCTGCCAATGATGCGCTAAAGCACATCATCGACAGGTCGGGATTTGATTAGTCATTTTTTGAATGACGGACGTGTGTTAGGAGACCAAGGCGATACGGCATTTTTAAGGCGATCAATATATCGCATAATTTTGCCATAAGTAGTTTGATCAATTTTACCTTCGGTTCTGGCTCTAGTAGCCTCGGATTGAGCAACAACCCAGTCTTCAGACAGAATGGCATTTTTGAGTTTTTCTCCTTGTATTTGAGTATTGATAAGACCAGAGCGGAGAAGCTCATTTTTAGTTTGAGCTGCATATAAATCCGCCTGAGTAGAAGTAGTACCAGCTTGAGCACGGGAAAGAGCACCGGCAGAAGCAGTGGATAAAGTTTGTTCATGGACAAGATCCGGACGAGAACGTTCAGTTACAGTCTCGGCAAGAGTTTTTTGAGTCTCAGCATTAAGCTTATTAGTTTCGACAGAAGTACGAAACAAAGATAAAGCAGTGTTTATAGCAGGCGTAACGGCATCAGATTGACTAGCAGTACTCCCACTAGGAGTAGAAGACCCAGCACCACCAGTAGATGAAAGTATAGGATTAAGTCCTGCCTTTCGAAGATCGGTGACTTCTCGTTGATGAGCAGTGGAAGACATTCGTTCTTGGAAGTCTCGATTTTTTTGCGCTTCGCGCGCAGACGCTGAATTAGCCATGACGCCGCCAAGGAGAGAAGAAGCGGCGCCAATTCCTGCACCTGCAAGTGAAAGTAAGTCCATGATGATGTACCCTCCATATTAAAAGTGATCTATCAAACCGGGAACGCCATAAGTAGGCATAGGCCGGGCACATTTCATATTGATATAAGAATCAAATATGAAGTGAGGTTCCGAAGGAACAGCAATACAGCGATCAAGAGGAGGGTTTTCGATAATGAACGTCGTATCGAGAACCGGTGCAGTAGCAAAGTTTTGACTTAAATGCCAAGAGTCCAAAGGAGTAGCAGCAGAAGAACGAAGAAGACCGGTGATCTGAGACGGTTTATATCTGTACTCGGCATAGCGTTCTTGATAACCGAAAACCTTGTCATCGTTGGCAGGATTGCCATCAGCGAATATTTCCTTTTGAAGGACAGTCTGTTCACCAATTTGGGAAAGAGCAGGCCAGTAATAATCAAAACGAGTTCTGCGAGACCACATGCGATTGAGGCCCTGTTGATAAGTTAAATCCGCACGAACGGAAACCAGACCAATGATAATACAGTGCTCAGTAAATGAAGAAGTAAAGCCATGATTGTTAAGATGGACAGTACCGATAGCGGCAAGATCACCAAGAGCAGAACCACCAGCCGAAGCAGAAGTTTGAGGAATTGGAGAAATAACGACCGGTGAGGAACCGCCACCGAGGAATTCAGGACGTTGGAGCCGGAAGTCAGGGGAAGTAACGCCGAAATGACTTTTGATGAGTTCAATGTAACGTGTACCTCCGCGAGCATCACGCTCATAAATTTTTTGAATCTGGAAAGCTTGACGTAGTGTGTTGATAGTAGCAGCAGTAGCCGTTGAGAGATCAGCATAAACATTGGCATTTGTAGAATTAAAGCCAGTAGCAACAGTTTGACCGACATCAGATTTAGAAGCAATTGAAATAGTGGCAGCAGCAGGAGAAATAGAAACAGTACCAACGGCAGTACCACCAACAGGAGTGCCAGAAATAGCAGCAGTGTTCAAACCACTGGCATACA
>JAAXWV010000376.1 GCA_013334845.1 Candidatus Roizmanbacteria bacterium
GCTTTATCCAGATTTTCTTCAATCTTGTGCACCCAGTTATTTCCAAAAGGGATACTCTCTCCATCGCTTGACTGGAAGATTTCAACTGTTTTTGAAGTTTTTTTCAGAATTTTTTCTCTCAAAGTAGAAATATATATTTTATCGATTGAAGAATGACTGAAAAATATAGTTGGTTTTTGCATTAGATGATCCCCATTTAATTATGACTTATTGCTCAAGAGGGTGTTGTCAAGCTGATGATATGGCTAGCGATCTCTTCGTGCTGCCCATTGTGTGTGTTCTCTAGAAAAAGCATTCTCCGAATCTCTTACGAAATCTGACAAACTATTGTCATCATTAATCTCTTCATATCGGCTCTTAATTATCCCAACTCATGTGCAGTCAAGCCGTAAGCACAAGCTAGCTTGTCAAATCGCTTAAATTGGAAAGAAGCTCGGGGTCAGGCTAGAGTTTCGGACATTCCCTTCAGTATTACTCATTAAATGTCCGAAAGTCGTGCCTGACCCCGCCATTGCTCCCAAGCCAAAACAGAGCTATGGCTACAATTCCAATTTCAAGCGATGGACTCCAGTAAATTCTCATCTTTCTTTTTCCTCACCTAACGGGGTGCCCCCCATGACCCACCCGCCCTGGTTTATTGAAAAGTGATCCGGCGTTACGGGCTAAAACTGAGGGGAGTCACGGGCTAGCTGATTAGCAAGCAACGTCCCCCTACCACTTAAATGTGAATATTGAAGAGCGACCCCATAGGTTTGTTTCTAGGTTATTTTGGGGAGTGCTAAATATTAGTCTGTTTCTTTAACGGCGATTGGCGTCTTTATGACAATATTAAATTTCAATTCTTTTAAGAGACTATCAAAATCAAGCAAGCTTAGTTGGGTTGGTTTATTGACTTTATGTTTTGTAAAATATGCCAAAGCAAAAGCTCTATATATAGGGTATTTATAGGAGTATCGACCAGAAACAGCGTCATATCTTAGGATAGCGTTATCCGCCTCTTCGCATAACTTTTTTATAAACACAGTCATATTTCCTTGCGGATATTTTCGTACATTTTTTAATATTTTTGCATATATTTCAGACCTTGTACCTCCTTCTTGATCAAATTCGGTCAGTGCTCTCAATATTAGTTTCGCATTGTCAAATATTTTTGTTCGCTTCTGATTAAATGCAGCATCAAAAGCTTTTTTTATTGTGTCTGACGACTGCTCTAAATACATACTAAGTGCTGTACGTAGATGTTCTGCATCTACCACCACTGATTCATCGTAAGTTTCGTAAACATTTTCGCTGGTGCAGACATTCAAACATAATTGATGGCACACTGAGGCCATACCATTTGAAAATGAACTTACATTTGACTTTAACTCATCATTAAATTCTAAATTTAACAGTGCAGCTCCCTTATCAATTATTTCCTTCAATTCTTCCTTTGTCATTAATGGTACATTAATCTCTGAGACTCTATTTTTCATCTCCGGATCATACTCAATCACTTGCCGTGCGGTGTCTACCGCTCCAATTGCGATTATCTTTAAATTGTTATAATCATCTGCCATATCCATAAAAACTTTCATAATCTGAGAAAGTTTTGTTCTTTCTTCATGAGATATTTTGTGAAAATCTTCTAGCACCCAACAAGTATCTGCTTCACCCATAAATCTTGCGAGTGCTTGTGGTGTTAATTGTGGTGGTAAAACTCTAGTCAATTTATTTGATTTTTCTGATGATATAGAAGCGTTTATTTCAC
>JAAXWV010000377.1 GCA_013334845.1 Candidatus Roizmanbacteria bacterium
TTGAGGCCGAAGGCCGACATCCCCGGAATCGTGACGTCCCCCCCATCTACCCCGGCAGGGGTAGCAGTAACTGCGTTGCCGTAGGATGGCGGAAGTGAGTTAGAAAGAGATGGGCACTCCCCTTGAAAAGCGGCTTGAATCCTGCGGTCATGTAACTTTTACCGAGCTTTTTGGCGATAGTTTTCTGTGCTGTTTCTGTCAACCTGGGCAGCTCCCACACGCCTGCCGGATTGTCGGGGCCATCTGGATTCATGGGCCATGGTTTCAATGCCACTATGTCCTGTTCACCAGACCGCTCGGCAATTGCCAGTGCCAGGATGCCACCCAAGCCCTGCCCCCGGTATTCCGGTTTCAGGATAATCGACTTGATCAGCACGATATTTTCGTATCCCAACAGTTCATCTTCAATGGCCGGAATCAGCTCGTCATCGTCAAACAGCTCTTCGTAAAGGTTGCCCAGATCGATTGAATGTCCGTCGAAGATGTCGAACAGTGACCATTCATCGTCATTGATGATCTGGTCCATTCTGACTTCATAAACCGTAGCCTCACCGATAATCTCCTGATCGTCGCCGTGGAGGATGTCGATGTGGATGGTGGAGACGTAGTAGCTTGGGCTATCCCGGCGGATGGGGTTACAGGATTTTGTGGTAAGGGAGATGTGGTGTGGGTTGAGGGGCATACTTTCCTCTTCATTCCATCTTTTTAAAATTAGGGAAGATCTCTGTAATATTAATAGTAGTGGACTCCAATATCTCCGATAAATAGGGTTCTTCGTAATCATCAGGACAGACAAATTCCGCGACTTTGCAGTTGTGGTATTCAGCTAGCCATCGGTATTTGTCCGTTATGCGACTGTCTAAAAGATTGTGCTTTGCAGCAGCCTCTATTGAATCTTTGTGACGTTCTAATGCTTCAATTTCATCAAGACCCTTTTGATAAAGACTATTCAAATAATCCACTGAATAATATCTGTCGGGAGACTGAATTACGAAATTCCTGGTACGTTCTTGAACATAGAAAGGCGCATAAAAGTTGTTGTCATTCATGATGGAGTCTATGAGTGCACTGTCAATGATAATACGGGGATATATTGCTTTGGTTTCAAGATGATAGGCAGTCACAAGTCCTTTGCTAAATATCATTCTGTCGTTTTCAAAATGATTGCCTCTTGATAATGCTCCTCTTAAAAAAATGCCATCACGAGCCATTATGAACTGTATGAATGCCAACTCAAATACCATGTAAAAAAGGTTCTCAGTCGTATAATCACACGAGATACACATGCAATCAGAAAACAAGCGAATAGAGAAAACCTCATTATGTTCCCTTTGTACTGTATCAAGAACGTAAAGACGGAGAACGCTTCATTCAGCATCCTCTTCAGATTATCAAAAGGAACCTCGATAAATCGGGCTATCCTGGCGGTTACCTCGGGCGGAATTTGTTCTGGTGCTACGTCGTTATTCTCGATTTTGACAAGCTCCGCGAGTTCTATACCAACCGAATTGCAGACCACGTCCGGCATATGCTTGGTTGCAGCAATCACTTCCCGTATGTACTTCATCGAATGAAACATACTGTCCCAACAGTGGCGCATTGGCCTTGTGTATAGCAGCGACCCGCTCGTTATGATTATTTATGAAAAACGCATAAAAAAAATAATGCATGACAAAGTATTACTAAATTTAAATAATACATAAAAACCTTACCGCCTG
>JAAXWV010000378.1 GCA_013334845.1 Candidatus Roizmanbacteria bacterium
CGAATTGTTAGTGCTCGATCAGGAGATATGGGACTATGTTATTGTCCACGAACTGCTCCATTTCTTTGTCCCCAACCATGGCAAGCTATGGAAAAGCCTTATGCGCCTCCATCTGGGCGAGTATGAGGTCTGCGAAGCCGCGTTAAAGGATATCGCGCATGCCAATGCGCTTCAACGGACGCGCTGATGCCGCATTTTCACTTTCCCCGTCCAGTAAATCGAATTTTTCGTGCTCCTCCAGTGCCTTTGATTTTTGCTTCGGCATCAGAGGATTCTGTGATGCCATCAACTTTTGTTCGATGCTCATCGACAGTCCAGCCGAGAGCGTTGGTATCGCTGGGGGCTATCATTTTTTATAAATCACTATTATACTGGCGGTTATATCTATTAATTGGTTATAATCCTTTAAAGGAATGATTCATTGTTTATGTTAAACTTTTGAAATTTTGAGATGTTAGGTCTACTTGGTTTATTCATCAATGGTTTAGCAGCGTTAAGGATACATAATAACTGGCTTGATATCTTAGCGATCCTTTCAACGGTGGTAAGTTACTTTTCTTGGCAAGTAATCAAGAAATTTGAAGATGAACCTGCCCCGCCAGTTTATGATTATTCAATAAAAGCAAATATGCTCTCTTTCTTTGTTGGAGTAATTCTATTGGGAATGTCATTCTTATAAATAATTGCTGATGCTTTAAAGTCATACTTCTTTTGAGCCAGCATAAAGAAGATAGATTTAGCAAGCTCTTTAAAAGATGGTGTGATGGGTATTTTAACGCAGATGTTTTTTAATAAAAAACTGAAATGCCGAAAGTGTGGACAAAAGTCATTGGTAAGAGAGATTGATGGAGGTAATTGGATGTGTTTGGGTCGGATAGATGGGTATGTGATAAGAAAGTGTTTGAAGTGCGGGGCATTGATGCGTATAGGAACGTTGTCAGAAGTGTTGATCCCTGAAGATATTGCTAAACAAATAAATACATCCTATGAATAGAGTAAATTTTTTAAGTCATCGATACATCACATCATACAACAATTTTTCGGTATCAATGGTCTGAGATCAATAGTGTCCGGTTAAAACAATGCCAGTTGAAAGACCGCTTCCCGCACCTTTTTGAGAGAATGTTTTTTGAGAGATAAAATATTGATCAACAGGCGCCTCCATGACAACGGCAGCGATCATTCTTGTCAATTCTTGTAATGAATGACGGTATTTTGTCTGGAACTTGATATAAGATAACAGCAGGTAATAACACATGGCTACCCAGATCTGAGTCAATACGGCGTTCTGGCTGGTACCAAGGAATGATTTGATTTTCAGGTTCTGCTTGATCCACTTGAAAAACAGTTCCATCTGCCAGGAGATTTAGGGACGTTCCTGAAAACGTGAAGCTATCAGGTCAAGCCTTCATTTTATTTAAGGACGTACTGGTCTCTTGTTGTCCCCAAGTGTTTTATAACAAATAATATGTGGAGCTACGAGTCGAGTGAGATCCAGATGTTTCTTTTCCGCATGCAATTACTGTCAGGACTGCTGCATTTGGCGATTGTTTGTAAAAATCTTAAAGTGATGGATCCAAACCAGCAGAATTCCACTTTTTGATACAATAAAATGAGGGTATACCGATGATTCCGGAGAAATTGACCGAAGTTTTAAAGCAAGACGGAGTGGTTGCGATTGCAACACTGTTCCAGGTATTGACCATGTGAGGTCCCTCCTGACCCAGTGTTG
>JAAXWV010000102.1 GCA_013334845.1 Candidatus Roizmanbacteria bacterium
CCTACTGCGTAAATTTCATTTTTTATGTTGTATTCTTTGAATGATTCTAGTTGAGGATCAATTATTGTGCCTTTTATTTCTGTATCGGTCTTTGTAAAATCAGATAATTCATATTTTACTAGACCAAAATCAGATAATTTAATAATGCCCGCTCTATAGTCGTATTGTTTGAGTAGAATATTGCGATAACTCAAGTCTCTATGAAGGCAGTTCTTTTTGTGTATATAGTTTAATCCATAAAGAAATTGTTGTGCTAATTTTTTTCTACTCACAAAAGGTAGGTTGTCATTATTTTTTGTGATGTAATCATGTAAGGTGGAGTCACAATATTCCATAGTATATCTGTTATTAATATCGTCAAAGGTGTAAACTTCAAGTACATATGGGAAATTAAGTTTTTTCATAATTGTATATTCATCTTTAAATCTCTTAAGGTCGCGTGCATCATGATTTTTCTTTAATTGCTTTACCGCAAAAGTTTTATTGTATGTTGGGTCGATATATTTTTGAACAATACAAAATGCGCCCTCACCGATTAGTTGGAGCTGCTCGTAGGTGTTTGTGTTAGGCAGTTTAATTGATGTAATTGGAAGTTCTAAGATTGGATCATATTTAATTATTTGAAATGGCTCAAAATCATCAGGGATTTTACTTCCGCCCGAGTTTACGAGAAATTTTTCGCAAGTTACCATGTATTTATCATATGCGGGGTTAATAATGACATCTACGCCTTCTTGTTTTAGTGAATACTTTAACTCGCGAAATTTACCTATAATCTCTATAAGTTCTCGGCTTGAATCTGCGTTGAAGTGTTTATTTATGCCATTTTTCATGTTCATGAAGTCAAATAAACTATTAAATGATTGGTGAAAATATGCGAATATCTTTTTATAAGAGTCTTTGATGTCTGGGTATACACGCAGATATTTATCTTGAATATCGACACCGTCAAGTTCGTCTAAAAAATCAGCAACAATTAAATCTTCTTTTGGTAGTGCGGTCATTATGTATGATTATACTATCTTTAGCGTTCCTTAGTGTTAACCGTTCCATTTGATAAAGTAAATTTTACTTGCATCCCATCAACGAACTCCGTCATAAGTTTTTGATTAGGTGATGATAATGCGTAATCTGCATAATATTGAAGCGACTTAATCTTGTTGGTCTCAATTCCGTATTTAGGCAGGTAATATAGCAAAAGTTTTTGGTGTTCTATTATCTGTCTTTGAATCTGGAATGATACTTTAATTTCTGATTCGTGCTCGTTGATATATTTTTTGAATTGTTCAATTAAATCTTTTTCATTAACATATTTTTGATCGCAATTTCTATCTTTGCCCTTAGCGCATGAATAATAAACGTGTCGTCTGAATGTGCCATCTTTTAATATCTTATGTTTTTCTTCGGCAGTTATTGCTGATCCGCATTTTCCGCACGTAAGTAGCCCTTTGAATGCGAATGTCTTTGATCCAGGCTTGCCCTTGTAGTCCATCCGTCCGACATGAATCTGATCGTATAACTCTTTGGTAATAAGTGGTTTGTGTGAGCCATCATACCAATTACCAGATTTCTCAGGCCATTCGAACTTACCATAGTAGAAAGTATTATTTAGTATTAGATAGACTTGCGATAGTGTAATATTTTTACTTGACCGATTTGTGCAGCCAACCTCCGCTAACCATCGTTGTATTTCACGGCCAGGAACTCCCTGAGCTGTTTTTTCGAATATTTGCTTAATGTATGGAGCTCGTTCTGAATCGACCATAATATCTTTTACGCCACCGAATGCTCTATTCATATATCCAAGTGGAGCGACGCCTGGTCGCCAACCCATATTTAGTTTTGTTTTCATGCCACGCATGACATTTATACTTTTGTTGTCATTTTCAAGCTTAGCTTGCGAACATAGGATCATTAATAAAAACTTCTCGTTTGGATTATTTGAGAAGGTCTGAGAATAAGTTTTAATATGTAAAAGTTTGCCTTGATCCATTAAATCGACAAGCGAACCCAGGTCGCTAGCGTTTCGCGATAGGCGATCGGGTGCCCAAGTTAATATTGCGTTATATTCACCGTCGATAACCCCTTTCATAATTTTCATATAAACAGGGCGTTTGCCTGAATCTTTGGCTGAATGGCTTTCTTGTAATTCAACGACTACATTAAGCCCTTCGCGTTCTGCGAGTTCTCTCATTTCAGTCAATTGTGAATTAATCGACATTGCCTGACGCTCGTCAGATTCGCTCGATTTACGAGCGTACAGGCAATATCTTAAATGATTATTATGTTTGTCCAGCATGGCAACGACAACAGTACCGCCAGATTAGACTAAAGTCCAGCACTTAAAAATAATAGTACCGAAGTCTTTAAAGTGATAGAATAGCAAATAGACTATGGAAGAACAGATTGAATCTCATTTAAGTAAATATGATCTAGATTTGCGAAAAACGCATAACGGTAGATTTATGGATCAGAAATTGACGCCTGACAATCTTTCATTTATATGTGATTGTATTAGAAATTATACAGAAAGTGACAAAAGTAAGTGGTTTACTAAAAAAGACATATGGTATTCCCAATATCTAGAGGTTAATGTTATTGCAATATATAACAAACCTAACCCAAAAGATCCTAGTGCTAAGCGTGAATATGATAAGTTCGTCGGACAGCCCTTGAGGCTTCTTGCTTCGGCGGGCATTCTTGAGGATAAGAAAATCGGATTGCAATATCACTATAAAATACAAAACTATGAACTTCTTGATTTATTAGCTCTTAGTCAAATGAATTCATTGCGTTTTCTTGGTTATTACCTAACCAAGGTCTTGAGTGATAGTGGTGAGCTTAGGTATTTTAGGTCCTATTATGATAAGTATGTCTCGAAGATTCTAGCGAACGAAGATCTTATCGAGTTAAGAGATAGGTATAGTTGCTTCATAAGGGGTAATACGGGAATAAGAGGAGCTCTTGAGCCTAATAGGATCTTTAATAAAATATTTAATATATTAGCAGTTCTTTGGCGTATGCCTGGTGAAAAAGGTGGCAAAATTACTGACTACCCAATGATTTACAAAGATATAGAATACAATGATATTAATTGGCGTGATCTTAATAAGAAAAAAGATTTAACTCGCAAACAATCTATGCTTTTGCATGAGGCTGAAGTAAAACACGAAAAAATTACTGACTATGAAATGATTAAGGCAAAAGCAGCCATTAAATCTCGACATATGCTAGCAAGCGAACTTCACGATAAACTTGCGGGTGGTGAAGCAACTCAAGCACATCATATTTTTCCAGATAAGGTGTTCCCTCAATATAGATCAACGCTTGAAAATATCATACTGCTAACTGGTAGCCAGCATAATAGTAGGGCGCATCCTAGTAATAATACTCAGGTAGTTGATCTAGATTATCAGAGACAATGTTTAATGTCGAAACTTGATAGTATTGAACAATCTGAAAAAAATAAAGATGGATTCTATTCGCTAGTAAAGTTTATTGAAATGTTAAATGATATAAAGGGTTATAATTTACGGGTTGATTCAACAGTGAATCAAGTTAAAGATAAGCTAACTCAAGCCTAGAAACAAGGAAATAGTTGAACCGGGCTGGCAAACAGTAGATTTGATTTACTTAAGTTATTGTCAAAGTAGCTATACATATCGAATGACTCATATGGTAATCCCCAGTAATATACTGAATTTCGGTCGATATTTAGAGAACGTGTTGCATAGTTGCGTGCGATTCTATAAAAGAGAAAGAACTCTTTTGATGAAAAAAACTTTAGTAAATCTGGATTTATTTCTAGCCCATTCTTAGGCAGGAGTATTGCAGCTGATCCGTCAACAACTGTGCCCTTTGGTAAGATAGAAGCGCGTGGGTAATAAGATAAATTGGGTACAACAACAACTGAATCCAGATTAGAATATTGAGAAAATATAGCAGATTCTTTAGTCGATGCAACGAACATATCTGTTTCAAGGTTTTGTATGCCTGATGATGTTATGTTTCTTGACTTAATAACACGAATTTTACCGCTTTTAGCCATATTTTTTGACGTAAGCGAGCGATCTCTTAATGCTGCGAAATATCCTAGTCTGAGTTTGTCTGACATATCATCAAAGAAGTTATTCCTATAGATTAACCATGTAGGGAATTCAGCGTTAATTATGTAGTCTTGGTTATGGATTGAATATGATTTAAGAATATATGAATCAATGATTGTCTTATGACTTTCGGTTTTATTACTTATTTGAGTGCTAATAGTTTCAATCTTTACACCCTTAAAACCTTTTTCTCCGTAGTCACTAATTTTTAATATCTCTTTTGTCGCTAATTTTGCTCGTAA
Source organism: Candidatus Roizmanbacteria bacterium (assembly GCA_013334845.1). Lineage (GTDB taxonomy): Bacteria > Patescibacteriota > Microgenomatia > UBA1406 > GWC2-37-13 > JAAXWV01. Next base: position 4,349 of record JAAXWV010000102.1, read on the forward strand.
TTTATCGAATTCGGGAGCTCCCAGGAGACTCTTTGGGCTAAAGAGCGCAACATAATCTGAAATTTGAAGCGCTTTTTCTATAAATAAAGCAAATAGGTTTTTTGTGCCGATGGTTGAGTTGAGGCCATTGGTTTGATAATTCCGATGCTCGTCGGCTGTTATTGTTCCGAACGGAGGATTGCCAATTACGACATCATAATTAATTCTAAATTCCTTTGTTAAGAAATTATCATTAATAAATCTTAACTCAAAATTACTTGGTACTTTTAGTAGCTTTATGAGTTTTTTAAGGGTTTTAATTGAATCACTGTTTATGTCAACAAGATCAAGCTTGACTGTTTCGACGTGTTTATACTTTTCGAATATAACAGGCAAAAAATTACCAACACCAACAGATGGCTCAAGTATTCTTATTGTCTTTTTATTTTTGAAATCAGGTAAGTCTGCTACTAAATTAAAGCACAGTTCTTGTCGTGTATAGAAAGCGGCATCGTCCAAGCGTTTTGCATTGGCTAGTTCAGCAATCTTTGTTGCAATAGTAAAGCTAGGCTGTTCCTTTTCTATGTAATTGAGTAAGTTGTCAACTACTGTTAAATTTTCTCTTTCGATTATTCTTTTTACTTGATTAAGAGAGAAATTTTTCTGATTATCTGCTTTTTTGATATTCTCTGCAATCGATTTAAATATAGCTGTTGGCACGGCTTCACCAAGGGATTGTCGTATATTAATCTCATGTTTTTTGAGATATTCAATCTTCTCTTTTTGAGAAGAGATATTTAATTTGTTTATATCATCATCAGCCCACTTGAATGATTGTGGTATCGACATAAAGCGCATAAGTTCTCTAATACTAAATACTCTATTGTCGCTAGGATGAATGGTTGCCTGACTTGCTAGTATGTCATTACGAGTATGCACACAGGGTGCGACTTTATCCCAATAACACCTTGAATACTTATCGCCATTTTTCTTCTACGGCTTTAGCTCCCGTGGCTTTGAATGTAGGTATTATTGCCGCAGTCTATAGCCTAACGCCCTTAATGGAGCGCTGGGGTTGGCCTACCATTTT
>JAAXWV010000103.1:0-575 GCA_013334845.1 Candidatus Roizmanbacteria bacterium
TGTAAGGGCAAGGTCGGTACCGATTGGCTGGTCAAAGAAGATATCGGCAGAAATGATAGTGTGATCCTTTTTTTCAAGGTTTCCGCTACCATCTAACTGAACGCTTGCGCCAGGATTGTAGTATGCACCAGCGCCGATGTTGAAGATAGATTTGGTTCCGACATAGCTACCAACACGGTAGGGTAAGAACATTGATTCTGCATCACCGAACTGGTAATGGACATAACCGGTGTAAGCCCATTTTGTGTTGTTTGCATTGAATTTTGCTGTTGTTGCAGGTGTAACAGGCGTTCCGGCTGAATTTGAAACAGGCTCGTTGAAAGCAAGGTCATAGCCAAACTTATCAATGTTACCTTTGAGGAAGTAGCCGAATTGGCCTGTGCCATTAAGCTGGTTGGGCAGTGGATTGACAATATCAAGTGTCAGCAAGTTGATCGTGCTTGTCATTGCCATGCGAGAGATACCATTCCAATAGTGGTAACCAGCACCAGCAGTGAGTGAGTTCGGGTCTTCTTTGGTCGCTTTGATAAGATTGTATTCAACCCAGGCGTTAAGCAAGTTGAGTTTTGAATCTT
>JAAXWV010000103.1:585-5380 GCA_013334845.1 Candidatus Roizmanbacteria bacterium
CAGCGTTTGGTTTTAAACCGTTAACACCGAAATGGGTAAAAATCATGAAATTCTTATTCATCTGAGCATAGACCATCATGCGCATGCGTGCCAGGGTCATGTCGATGGGGTTGTCCGAAGTTCCAACCAAATCTCTGTACTGAGATTGAACCTGAGTCCATCCGAGAATGCGAACATACTTCGATCCATCCTCATTGATCTTGATTTTCATACCATCGCCATAGTCAGCAGAGCCTTGTGCGTTGGCATTACCACTCGCGAACGAAAATAGAACAATCAGCGCGAGTATTAATGTGTAAGCTTTTTTCATGGTTTAAAGCTGTTTTGTGTTGTTGTTTGTATCTATTCTAAAGAGTTTGATTGCGTTTGTCTAACTCTTTAGAATATTTTGATGCAGAAAACTTATAAATAAACATGATGCACTAAGTGCTATCCTAAGCCTCTTGATAAGAGGCTTTCCTTTTGGGTTTGAATTTGTTCAAATTCAAACTAATCATGACCTGTAAATTATTAGCCCGCGAATTGGAATGAACAGACGGAAAAATACGGGTGCAAACATCAGATACTTGCTTTAAGTGCGAAGTATCATAGTACTGGAAAACGGGGAAATGTATGGCAGGTACTCATCTGAAATGATAATAACATAATAATGAATCTTGTCATAGCTAATCCCTAAATCATGAGCTGTTCTTTCTTCAAGCTCAAACACATTTCGGCGTTTGGTTTATCTGCCGATTTACACACTCATCTATACCCTGTATAAATTTCAAGCGTGCCTTATCCTAATATCCCTGCATCGTCGCTCGGTAAAAAAAGGCATTAAATATCACAAATATATCACGACGAAAATAAACAAGGGAGATAAGATCACGATTGAAATAACGATCAATGATAAGTGTTGCGACAAGTTTAAATATTTTTTTGTGAGAAAACAAAAATTAGGTACACTTTTTTTTTGCTCTTATGAAAATACCTGCTTTTTTAAAGCATTTTGAATTTAAAATTGTCAATATGCTTGTTTTTGATAGAAATTTTAAATTCAAAGTAAAATTCCCCATTGAATATTGGGATTTATGGGTGTGTATTGTGCATTTTAATGCATGTTTTGTTAGTATACTCTGTTACTCATGTCTGAATAAGTATGGAAATTATCCGTCCTGATTTAATGTTTTAAGTTTATAGCATTTTTGTTCGGTAGTTAGTTAAAGCAAAGAGGTGATTATGATCAATACAAAGCGACGACCAACACTGATCTATGACGGGTATTGCAACTTATGTGTTGGATTTGTTAAAGCAGTAGAGCCAAGTAACAGGATTGATGATGGTGGATATCATGTCGCATTAGTCCCTTATCAGAAAGCAGACGATTTGATTCGAGAATTCAGCCTTGATCCAAAAGAATTGCAATCAGCTTTTCACTTCATCGATGAGGATGGAAATGTGTATAAGGCAGGCAAAGCAATTGATAAGCTTTCCGAGATTTATCCTTTTCTGAAAATAGGCTCAGGGTTTTTTACGACAGAGCTTGGAGAAAAACTCTATGCGTTTGTTTCAGAAAACCGGTACTCCATTTTTGGATGTTCGGACGAGTGTTATGTTTCGGAGTTTTATGAGTCTGAGCAAAAGGTGTGATGCTGTAATTCTGCTTATCTGTGGGTTTTTGGGCGAAATGAGAAAGTCGGTCGCACTGAAGGACGCTTTGGAGATCTACATAATGAGAGCAAGAGGCAGTTATCATGCTCTTAAAGAGAAGAAGCCTCTGCTGTATGAAAAGTGGGGGTATTTTCAGGGAAAAACGCTGCATATAACCCCTATGGGGCGATTTCATACTCCTCAAGGACTTTATAAACATGCTTCGGTACAATGTGAAGCTGGTTCGGGTAGTTGAGCTTCACATAATAGTAGTTTCTCATTAAGTGGAAGTCAATAGAATAGCGAGCAAACTCAAGACCTTTTGGCCCAAAGCGGCTCATCATGGCAGTGATGATTTTTCCAGCCCAGATCGGAATACGACGACCAGTTTTGACAGGTGCTTTGTCTCCAAGCTTCATCTGTTCGATTGTCCGCTCAGTATTCATCTTAACCGCATCTTTCGCGTTGCCTGAGCGTGTCTCAGCAAAGGTATCAAGCTCATCCGAGATAAGGTTATAAAGCTCTTGACCTTTTTCTGTGCGAATCATGATCCATTGGCGCATATCTTTTTTATTGAACGGTGCACCGAGGTAGCCTACGGTGATGTCGGCCAAGCTATTTACATAATCAAAGCAACTCATGCAGCTTGGGGCAAAAATACCGTTTTGTGACAGCTCCTGTGGTAGGCTGAAGTAAGGCACTTTCTCAAGCCTGCCATTTTCATGTTTCAGGTGCACGTTGAAGTCCTGCATAAACTCGTAGTGGCGAACGGTCGTGTGAGAGCTTGAAATCCGTTCCAAAATCCACCTCAATCTCTTAGGTTTAACATTATCGGTACAGGGAATGCCAATCACAAAAATATCCATACTATTCAGGTATGGAAATCGTCGCTGAAAATCTCTGAGTACATGAACGTGGCAGGCTGCACCAACCACAAGCACCCGTTTCATTCCGAGGCGGTAGGCATGTTCGAGAGACGAAAGCGTTGATGCAAGCACAGGTTTATTTCCCCTTGCAGCCAGAATATCTTCGGCAGTCTGGGCAAGAACAGGCTCGGCAATGAAAATGTCCTCCTCGCTATGGTGCAGGGTTACCACTCCTTCAACCAATCCCGATTGAAATGCTTTGAGGCAGATTTGAGTGATAATGCCAGTCCATTGGGAGTCTGGGATGGGCTGCTTGAGCCGGGCTGTAAAGCGAGATTTTGAGATACCGAAGCGCATTTCTTCAAAACTCTCGAGAGATCGTTCGCGTCCGAAAATTCTGGCTTCCTGTGCGCCAAGCCAGCCCGTCTTAAATACGCAACTCTGAATGCTTTCTTTCGATGGCCATTCTTTTATTGAGCAAAGGCCACATGAACTGCAAAGGGTTTCTTTTGACGTGCGATGAACATCCGAAGGGGAACTAACTGCGGAATTTGAAACACTACTCATAACAGCTTGTGCGTTTTATTGACGGGCTTATGCCTCTTAGAAATAACAGGGTAAAATACGCACGTCCAGAGCCTTTTCAAAAGCACAACGCGTCTGGTTTGTTATCCTCTAATTGGAAATCAAAATAACCAATAACTACTGATAAGAAGAATAATTAATTCAACCGCTTTGCCAGTACAACGGTATTTTTGACCGTGGTCGTGACGCCGTCATTTGCGTTAAGCGCTTCAAGCAAAATCAGATAGATTCCCATTCTTGCAATTTTTCCACTTTGATCACGGCCATCCCAAATGACTTGCCCGTTTGCTCCGCTAGGAAGGCTATTGGCGAGTGTTTGAATCAAGCGTCCCCTTATATCAAATATCTTGACGCGAATTCGGCTTGCTTGACCGGGAAGCTTATAACTAAAGATTGCAAAATCGTCATGTCCGTCGGAATCCGGTGAGAACGTGCGGGGTTCAATCGCAAGTGAAGCGGTTTGATGAGCAAGCGGGGAAGGCGTGTAGACCGTATTTTGTTTCCCTGGTGTTCCGCCATACATGCGATCTGTCGAGGTCGTCCAATTTTTCTGATCGTTGCTGGGAAAGTCAGGATTTAATCGTTCAAGAGATTTGCCTTGGGTTGAAGCGTAGAACGCGTTATGCCATTCGGGTGAATAAAGAACCGAGTCGACGACAGCTCCAGTTTTATCTTTAAGCAGAACGAGGTCTCCTTCATTATTGAGTGAAAAGGTGCTTCGTGAGCTGACATAGAATGGTTTTGCTTTAGAGTCAGTTTGAAGGTATGGGTAGTAAAGCACAAGCCTCGTACTATCAAGACGGGTTGCTTTGTCAGGTGAGACAACGGCATACTCGCCAGGTTGCAAGAGATAGTTGCCTGACGGATCCTCTGCAAATAGGTAAGTATCAAATTCACCATTCTCATTAGGCTTATCCGAAATTGACCATCCATGCAAATTAATCGGCTCATTGCTTCGGTTGTAGAGTTCAATATAATCGGGCTGATCTTGAATAAAGTCATCCGGGTTTTGAACCGGTTCATAAAGGATCTCATTCATCACGACTGAATTGCGAATTGTCCGAATTACCAATGTGGTTGAGACCGTATCGTTTTTCGGATTTTCATCAAGGGCATCGGTTAATGTAAAAATAAACTTCGTTGTTACTGTTGATAACGGGGTAAATGAAAAGTTGATTTGAAGCGAATCTTTTGGATTGAGATCTTGACCCAGAGTGTAACTATCCACAAGTTCGGACTGGTCGGCATGAGCGTTAGAATTTGAATCCTTGTAAAAATGGACAATGCATCCTTTTCCAAAAGAGAGTTCACCGGCATTGAAGACTTTACATGACAGGCGTATTAATTGCTGTGCGTCGCCAATAACTTGTAAGGGGGTTTTTATCGAAAGGTCAAACTTTGCTGGCCCAACAGAATTACGACGTCCGGGTGTTCCGTTTACCCAATTGCTTGGAGCGTAGTTTTCCACTCCATCACCACCTGTAAAAGCCATCTTTTCAAGTGAAAATCCTTTATCCGCTTTATTGTCGTAATGCATCGAGATAATAGTGTCTCCCAGTGGCGTGATGACGGTAATAGAATCTCCTCCAGTGTTGTTTAGACTAAGCGACTTGTCTGATTTTAAGATGAGAGTTCCTGCCGGAATCAAGGCCTGATAAAAACGAGCATGAGTTGCCGAGAAGTATCCGGCTGCAAAAATTACAGCATAACTT
>JAAXWV010000379.1 GCA_013334845.1 Candidatus Roizmanbacteria bacterium
TCTGTCGTTATCTAAATCGTACCATATAAGACCGCTCAAACTGCTCTTCATATAGTGCATTGCATAAGGAGAGGCTTTATAAAATACGGCAGCAGGATCGGTGAATTTAATTGTACAGTTGTGAGGATAATCATAGAAATCGCCCATAAATATTGGTGCTGTGTAATATAGATTTCCTTTATCGGTAATGTAACCTCTATAGTAATCGTAAGTTGTTGTACCGTCATAAGCGCAGATGTGAGGGAACTGTTCAATTGCGTGCTCCTCTTCACCGGTTCTGTTCGGAATCAGACGAATAGTTCCGAAACACATTGAGGTGTTGCTCTTCATTGTCAAAAGGTCAAGATAGTAAGAACCCGAACCGGTCATAACCCAAAGTTTCGGATTAGTGGTAGATTTACCTGTGTGTAAAACTTTAATAGGGTTTCTCAATGCAGGGAGTCCGCTGCTTTTAAGAACATCGCCATAAATAACGGTATCAATACCACTCATAGAGATTGTTTCAAGTTCTACGAGCCCTGTAGAAGCATTCTCCCCCAGGACCATAAACCCTTTTGTGTAAGGAGTACCAACGGTTATAAGAGTCTCTGACTTCCATACGATATCAGTTACCTTATCTCTCATTTTAAAATAAACAGTATAAGTTGCAGGCGGATAATCAAAGACTTTTTTTAAACTGAGGGTTTTAGAGATAGTATCGGCTACCGAACCGTTATAAAATATCCAAAAATACTCAAATCGCTCATTTGTTGGATCACCCGTAAAATCTGTCATAGAGAGTGCCGGGGTAATCATAAGTTCATCGATACCCATATTTACGCTATAGGTCTTGTTAATTCCGGAAATTGTGATTTCATTGATGTCTGAATATGTGTAATTTCCCAAATCGGAAATACACGCGACAGTTGTCAATATCGAAATTGTAAGAAGTATTATATATTTTTTCATTGTTCACTCGTTTTATTAATATTCAACATAAACTCCATCCCATGGAACACCTTCATAATTAGTCCACGGACAATACTCAAACCACATTAATCTGCCGTCATCTTCGAGAACAGGAGTGTGAGCTTTATATTGTCCAACCAGGTAATTGCTCATAAATCTCGATATTGCATATTGAACTCCGATTGTCATTGTAGTACTGCTCATAAAGTCGCTATACTGGTATCCCATTACGCTTTGAATCAAAAGGAATTTCTTAGCCGAGAACTCACCGAAGGCACTCTTCTCTTTCTTTGTTTTTGCATCAAAGCTCCCAATCCAGTTTGCCGGTTTAACAAGAATATCCGAGCAGATAATATTATGACGACTCGCATCAAATCCAGTGTAAACAGTACCTGAAGTCAAATCTTTAGGATTGTCCCATGATTTGAATATCAGGGTGAAGAACTCATTCTCAACAAGTTTTATCTGAAGTTTAATTAATCCGTTTTTCATCTCAGGCTTTCTTATCAACGTAACCGGAATTGTTGTCTCAGTTTTACCTGCTTCCAGTGAAACCGAGTGAGGCATACTATAATGTACTCCTTCAACAGCGTTGGAACTGTCGGCAATAACTTCGATATTTACTGTACGTGAATAGGTTTTGGATTCTCCTGTTGCCCGTATAAGAATATTCGCCAGAATATCGTCGGCAGTAGTTTTTACAAATTCTACATTTGTATATGGAACATAGGGCCATCCGGTCGATGACATTGATGTATTACCGTCTCTT
>JAAXWV010000104.1:0-4768 GCA_013334845.1 Candidatus Roizmanbacteria bacterium
GCAGGTTCCACCCACTTATATACTGTTACTTGGAGACGCGTCACAAACCCTTTCTGCTGACGATATTGTACCAACCATGAGTCTTCAAACACTTGCCTATGGAGCGGCAGCCGCGGACGTGTGGTTTACAATGGTTGATGGAACCGATGAATCAGGTCAGCTTGATCTTTTGCCAGAAATGCAAATTTCCAGAGTCCCCGCACGTAGCCCTGGTGACATTAAAATTTATCTTGATAAACTTAAGATCTATGAGTCCAAAACTGGCAGTAACACCGGCCTTTGGAAGAACACGCTGGTTATGGTTGGCGGAGAAACCGGAAGGGAAAGCAATGGAAGTACTGGCGTACGACGTGATGTTTTTATTACTCAGGAGGATGGACTGATTGACGAATACATTAATCGCAATTATTTTATTAAAAGACTTAATACCAACCTGGGCAGGAATGCTGCATCTGGGAACCCGACAGATCTTTTTAAGGGAACCAAGACAGATATGCAGCAAATATTAAATAACGGATGTCTGATTGCGAACTTCATGGGTCATGGTGGCGGTGCAACATGGTCTGACAGCCAAATCCTTGATATATCTGGTGTAGATGAACTCAACAATGGTAGCACGCTTCCTTTCTTTTTAAGCTTGACTTGTTTCACTGGTGCATTTGATGAGCCAAGGTTCTTTTCACAAGGCGGCACACTTTCCGAAAAGCTTCTTCTTACCAAGGGTAAAGGAGGAATCGCAACCATAGGGTCATCAAGCGTTGGTTGGCTTATCAATGACAATATCATGGCACAATCCATTTGGAAGTTTGTGCTCTCTGAGGAATATCAAGGCCTTTCAATCGCAGATATGCTCTTCCGGGCAAAGATTGAGTACTACCTTAACAACATTTATCAGTGGGAACAAGCCCCATCGATGATTTACCAGTATGGCGTCTTTGGTGACCCTGCACTGCGCCTTGCGATACCTAAAGAAAAAAATTCATCTGGAGATCCTGTAATTTCGTGGAACCTTGTTTCATACATTGGCAACGTTGGTGATACGCTTAAGATCAAAGCTACCGTTGATGGCATCACAACAGGCATTGGATATGGTCAATTAAGTGACACACAAAATCTTGACTTGGCGCTCAATTCACAAGTTTCTTTCGTCATTCAAAACGGAAAGTTCTATCAGTCAAGAAATGGACATCTCTCTGATACGCTTATGGTGCCCATTCCCCAACCTATTGCAATTACACCGACCAATGTTCAAAACTTCAATGGCGGACAGTTTAAAGCTTATGTTCAAGGAACCGGAACCGATGCAGGAAAGGATGCAAACGGACATATCACCTTCAGCACATCAGGAGCCGTCATCTATTCTTTAGAAGCCTCTCGCAAAATTGAAACTGCTATTAAGCTTCCAGTTAGCTTCAAAGTAGGTGTCGACTCGAAAGAAACGATAACAAGCGTAGGGGTTGCAGTTAAACTTGAGAGTCCAAAAGATGGCTTGACTTACGGGGAGGTATCAGGCTGGAACTATCGTGTATTATCAGCCACTCTAGTCTCTAAAGGAATCTATGCGACTCAAGACTCTATTCCATCGTCATTGATGACAAAGGGTACCCGAGTTACATATTATAGCTACGCAATTACTGCTTCCGGCAAATATTCAAACACAACAGCGAAGACCGTTGTTGTGGGCGAACTTCCTGATGTTGCAGTTTATAAAAAATCTCAAAGTGGCATACTACAGTTTTACGACAACTCCAGCATTGGATTCTATACTGAGAACAATAGTGTCGTTATCGGAACAGAAGTCTATAATTGGAGCACTGTTGACGCGAGTAAGGTCATTGTCATGTTTTATCAAAACTCGATAACTAACGGGGATCCTAAACGAAGCACCAAACCCACATTAGTATCCAATACTGTCATTGGCAGAGATACGCTTAGCATTCCTGCCGGACAAAAAGTCTTGGCTACCATTCCCGTTCCAGCATCATTTAAACTCTCTTCAACCTACCAGATTGGTGTCAGAGCGTATCTGGACTCCACAGGTGGAAATTTTGAGCAAAGCTATGAAAACAACCTCTCGAACCAGCAGAGTGTCATTTATAACATCTTAAAGGTTGAAAACAACAGCAAACAAACTGTCTCTCTTGATACGGACGTTACCTTGACATACGAAGCCAATACATTCTCGAAGCCCGGATTCGTAAAGGTGACAAAGGTGGAAGGTCCATCCATTACGTCTCAACCTGACAACCAGTTTATGAGATTTTCCAGCCAGCGAAATGGAACAGTTGTGGACGAAAATTATTATGCCTACCGCATTCAAGCCATCAATAATGATTTGACGCTCTCCAAACCAATAAAAATCACTATGAAATATGACGGGAAAGATCCGTTCCTCGTCAATTTCCCTTCACGAAGAGAGAGAGTTGCCGGTTATTATCTAGGGGAGAACATACAACGCTGGCTTAAGCTCTCGGCCCAAACAAAACCCGATACAACTACGGTCGAAATGGAGTCCGACTCTCTTGGGGCTTTTTGTGTTATGTACACTTCAGATGTTACGACCCCTATTGTCAATCTTGGTATTGATGGACAGTTCTACACTAAAGGCGGCTACGCTCCAAGACGTGCAAGAATTGTTGCCACTGTACAGGATCAAAACGGTGTTTACCTATCCTCAAAATTTATCACAGTCATCAGAGATAACGACAGTTCGGATGCTGTTCAGAAAAGACTAACAATTCCAAAAGCGACCACAAATGCCAACAGCGTTGGCATTGCATATGACGAAGAGTTCAGCGTTGGTACACATGAAGTTAGTTTCATTTTGCATGACGCTAATTTGAACACGCTTCGCACCGAAAAAATGGTATTTGTTGTCCAGAACGACTTTGGGCTAAAAGTATATGGAAACTTCCCTAACCCATTCAAGGATCAAACAGATATTGCTTACGAAATTATTGGTGGCGAGCCTGCCAGCGTTCTTGAAATCAAGATATACACAGTGGCTGGAAGGCTTATCAAAACATTCAACGACCAAACCGGAAAAGTCACTGGATTTACCGATAAAATCAGCAGCGGCGAATCACGCAGAGTAGGCTTGCATGTCTATACTTGGGATGGAACTGACGAAAGTGGCTCCACTGTCGCATACGGTGTGTATTATTGCAGAATACGGGCAAATTTTCAGGGAAAGGAAAAAGATGAGATCCTTAAGATAGCTCGCATAAGATAATTCAAGGTGCTCACAATACTGTTTTAAAGCCATGACTCACTCACGAAGATCGAGAAAAAAACATATAGGACTATTGCTATTTGTCCTAACTACACTGCTGCCAACTACCTCGTTGCGCGCTGAAAACTCAAAATACGCGGCTGCCTTTCTGGATATTCCGGTTGGCGTTCGATCGCTTGGTTTGGGAGGCCAATACTCAGCTATTGATAACGTAGATGGAACTGCATTCTACTGGAACCCTGCTGGAGTAGCTTTTGCCAAAGATAGAATTGTAACATCTCTTTACTCCAATCAGTTTGGATCTCTGGGCAGCCCTCTTTCAAACTACATGTATATCGGTTACACACAGGGCATTGGCAATGGCGTCGGTGTTTCGGTCAACTGGATTAGAAACAGCATATCAGACATTCCCCTAACAAGTGCAATTGATGCCGGTATTGATATTGGCGAACAACTCAGAAGCGGACAATTGCTCAATAATGGCGCAACCTTTTCTAATGCAGACAATGCCGTTTTTGTTTCAATCGCAAAAAACCTTGCTACAAGTGTCGATTTTGGTTGGGAATACTTTGATCTTCCGATTGAACTTCCAGTCGGTATAACCTTTAAATACATTAATCAGGGGTTTTCAGGAAATAAGCAGGTTGAATATTCTGGCTCAGGAGTCGGTGTGGATATTGGTACGATGCTCAAATTTAATCTTGGCAAATTTGTTTCTAACCCTACCTATGGGGATGTTGCTCTTGGCATTACACTTAGAGATCTTTTCAACACGCCCGTTTCATGGGACACTGAGCTTAAAACTAAATCAACAATAGACCGCTCTTTCCTATTTTCATTTTCCTATAAACAGCCGCTTATGTTTATTTCCAGTTCCCTGTTATTCTCCATTTCACAGGACACGAAATATAGCGGCCTGACTTCTTGGGGTTTTGAGTATAAATTTCGCGAGCTTGTTGCTATACGGCTCGGTTCATATGACAAAAACCTGACACTTGGCGCAGGATTATTCTTACTGCAAGCGTTTTATGTCGACTATGCATATCAGTTCAATGACCTTGGAGGAACTCACCGGGTTGGTCTAACTTTAAATTTGTCACGATTACTATAGTCATTCACAACCTATGAATGTTTGTACGCTTACCATGAAACATGCCATTAAAATCATCTTGCCTGCCGTTTCACCACTTTTCATTGTCGGGATAATTTTTTCCTTCTTAAGCGTGCAAGGATGTTCCCCTGATGAAAAACAGTCCATTCCAACTCGTCCCGGTTTCGTCACCAAAAGTGAGGATACGGCTTATTACGATACCGGTGTACGTGCCGTATATGGGAATCAAGGAATTCATCTTGAGTGGCATCCTAACACTGAAGAAGATTTAGCCGGATATAAGCTTTACCGGACTACCGAAACGACAATTCTTGGTACTGGTGAAATATCACCCATTAACTTTTCCCTTCTTAAGACAATACCACTTGGCTCTCAGAAGACACAGGGACTACCGGACACTTTATATGAAGACTTGAGTATTGAGT
>JAAXWV010000104.1:4778-5359 GCA_013334845.1 Candidatus Roizmanbacteria bacterium
TTACCGTCTGTCCGCATACTCTCGTTCGGGAGGAGAAAGCGTCACTTCAGATGCAAGTCCTAACTACAAACTCCTACAACTTCCTTACGGTTTAAGCGCAACATCCGGGGGAGTAACATCTGATCCTCTGCCATTCCCGCAAGATTCCATCCTGACTTTTTCTTGGATACCAAAAGGGTCAGCAACCGGTGGAAACTTCATCCTTAAGATATATGAATTTAATGACTTCACTGGAGATGAGGCGATTGTTGCTTGGGCAAAAACAAAGGGCGGATACACTTCTGGCGTTCCTGTTTCGCTTACAATAGATTTTGGCAGCCTTGGCACTATACCATTGAGTAGCGCAAACGACGGCAGAGTTGTAAATTATCTTAAGAGAGGTGATACAAGCTACGGGCGACAGTATATTTGGAGGATATACTCTGTTGAGGGAGGATCCGACAATTTAGGATCAATCGCAGAAGGCAGATTTAACCTCGGAGATTAAAAACAATCTAATAACATGAAAAAGACTTGTTTCGCTTTATTCATTTTCTTAACTTTACTGTTATCAACCCAAAAACTTGTGCATAAAGGCTTTG
>JAAXWV010000105.1 GCA_013334845.1 Candidatus Roizmanbacteria bacterium
GATCTTTCGTTCTCCTTACTATAATCTAGTACTTATTATGTATGATTAAAACATGCACAATCTTACCCCGGAAGAAAAGCATATCATTGTCGATAAAGGAACGGAGCCGCCCTTTACCGGAGAATACAATGACATGTTTACCGAAGGCACCTATGTTTGTCGTCGATGCGAAGCACCTCTCTACACTTCCACGCGTAAGTTCCACTCAAACTGCGGCTGGCCGAGCTTTGACCAGGAAATTCCCGGAGTGGTGAAACGTTTCCCTGATCCTGATGGTATACGTGTAGAGATTCGTTGTGCTTCCTGCGATGCTCATCTCGGACATATATTTACCGGCGAGCATTACACCCCCACAGACACCCGTCACTGCGTTAATTCACTATCGCTTCGTTTCATTCCGAAAAAATGAGTCTCTGGAAGTTGTTACAATAGAGGGTATGCATCATTTTGAATATCTCGTCTTGCTCCTACTATGTTATGGATTTCCGTTTGTGTTTGGCCTTATTCATCGAAAATTACTCAAGGATGAAAAACTCTCACTCCTCAATCTCACCGTCATTGTTGCAAGTATTCCCTTTATTCTCTGGGATATGCTAGCTGTAACACGCGGACATTGGTGGTTTAATAGTAATTTTATTACTGGCTGGAAAGTTGGATATTTACCAATTGAGGAAGTTCTCTTTTTTCTCCTTATTCCCCAAGCGTGTTTATTCATCTGGGTAGCACTTCATCGCTTTCGTTCGTTTCATGAATTTTTCACTACCGTTACATCAAAGCATTTTACGCGAGAGTAAGTATGAAAGAGTATCTCATTTTAGATATCATTGCCCTTGTAGGAGTAATAATACTTGATCACGTGCTTAAAACGCACATTATTAAGCAAAAGAGATTCTGGGTTCTCCAGATAATCGTTGCTGGATTCGCGACACTAGTTGACAATTATATCTCAGGGCGTCCCTTTGTACTTTTCAGTTCTGTTTACTCTCTTAATGTAAAGGTTGGTTTTGTGCCGATAGAAAATTATTTGTTTGGTTTTTGTCTTATTACTCTCAATGTTATTTTATTTGAATATTTCAAACGAAAAACATGAAATCAGTCCTCATTATTGGTGCCGGGATCGGAAGCTTGTCGGCGGCATGCTATTTAGCTAAAGCTGGCTGCAAGGTTACTATTCTTGAGAAAAATTCGTGGCCAGGTGGTCGGATTCAGACTCTCAAAAAAGACGGATTCACTTTTGATATGGGGCCAAGCTGGTATTGGATGCCAGACGTCTTTGAGCAATTTTTTGCTACTTTTGGACATACACCCCACGACTACTATACTCTTACCCGACTCGATCCTTCCTATCGGATCTTTTTTACCGATGAATACATAGATTTACCGCCCGGACAAGAGGCTATGTGTGTGCTCTTTGAGAAGTATGAACAAGGAGCTGGACAGAAACTTAAAAATTTATTGCAAAAAACAGAAAAAGTGTACCAAATAGCCCAGAAGCAATTTATTCACCGCTCCAGTGCACCCCTCGAAATGGTATCTGGAAAAACCTTGATAAACGGAGTGGAGTTGCTCGCCCAGTATAACGGTTTTCAATCGGTTCACCAATTTCTCACTCGGTTTTTCCGCAATGAAAAGCTCATTAAAATGCTCGAGTTTCCGATCTTTTTTCTCGGTGGCTCAGCTCATGACATACCGGCAGTCTACTCTATCATGAATCATGTTGATATTGATCAAGGTACCTGGTATCCTCACGGTGGATTTGGCGCTGTCGCACGCGGCTTTGAGAGGCTTGCATGTGAATTAGGAGTCGATATTCATTATGGTGAAGAGGTGGATCATATTGAGGCAGATGACAAAAACATAACATCGGTACACTCCCAGAATCGGAGATATCATCCATCGGTTGTTCTTTCGGGAGCTGATTATCCATTTACCGAATCACTCCTCCCGCCCTCCTCACGGTCCTATTCACCCCACTATTGGGATACTCGCAAACTAGCTCCTTCGGCGCTCATGATTTTTCTAGGTATATCGCATTCTATTCCCGGGCTTCTCCACCATTCACTCTTTTTTCACAACGACTGGGTAGGACACCATCAGTCACTTTTTAAACACCCCGTCTGGCCAACTCACCCTCTCTACTATGTCTCCACCCCCACTAAAACTGATAAAACTCTTGCTCCATCAGGGCAAGAAGCGATTACTATCCTTATTCCTCTTGCTTCCGGTCTTCCTGATTCACTCCAGAGCAGGGAAGACTTGGCTCAGTGGGTATTGCATGATCTTGAGAAAAAAATCAATCAACCGATTCAACCCCACATTATAACCCGCACGCTTTATTCTCTCAACGACTTCGCGACCGATTATCACGCCTTCAAAGGCAATGCCTATGGGCTCGCCCAAACACTCGATCAAACTGCCATTTTTCGACCGAACAATAGAAGCAAAAAACTAAACAATCTGTTCTACACTGGACAGTTTACCGTCCCGGGTATTGGTGTCCCAATGGTAGTTATTTCGGGAGAAATTGCAGCACGCGATATAATAAGCCATATATGAAACCCCAATTTAAAAACGTATTTAAAAAAGGCAGTAAAACATACTTTACCAGTAGTCTCTTTTTCCCACAGCAGGTGCGTGACGATGTCAGCATTCTCTATGCCTTTGTTCGAAAGGCTGATGATTATGTGGACTGCATCCCGCCCAAAAAAAAGCAGTTTATGGAGTTTAAAAACGAGTATTTACAGATCGTAAAAGGGCACAATCGATTCATAACGGCATTTCGAAAATTGGAAGCAGAAAAAGGGTTTAATCCTGACTGGACCAAGGCTTTTCTCTCCTCTATGGAGATGGATCTCACGAAAAAAACATACCAAACGCTAGCAGAAACAGAACACTATATCTATGGTTCTGCAAATGTGATCGGACTCTATATGGCGAAGCTTCTTAATCTTCCTCATATTTCTTACCCATGCGCGGAACTATTAGGGAAAAGTATGCAATTCATCAACTTTATTCGCGATATTAAGGAGGATCTAGCCTTGGGGAGGAACTATTTTCCTCAACCGGAACTTAAGCAATTTGGGCTTCGTTCACTTGATTATAAAGAAACGTCCCGGCACCCTGATGCTCTTGTCCGGTTTGTCCGATTTCAAATTGAGCGATATTTTAAGTGGCAGAAGGAGGCGGAAAAAGGGTTTGTTTACATACCAAAACGCTATCTAGTTCCTATTAAGACGGCCTCAAATATATACCTTTGGACTGCTAAAAAAATCTACAACGATCCTTTCATTGTCTATCGCCGAAAGGTGAAACCAAACACGCTTCAGATACTTTTTGAAGCGTTAAAAAACTTAGTGTGAGCTTTTTTTATCAAGAGCCCAGATTTGATAGAGATAGGTTTGAATAATTCCTTCGTTGTATTCCATTTTCTCACCTTTGCGAATTTTTTGTCGAACTTCATCTTTCTGCTGCACAAGTCCGCCATAGGCCGGTTTTATCCACTGTCCCTTTGTTTGAAGATAGATATTCCAACCCCATAGAGCGACCAAAAATACAATGACAATAACCCGAAACGATCCGACCCCTTTTAGTAATCGCCCCTGCACATATGCTGTAATCCAGAGTACCATCGGAATATTAAATAACACATAGTACTCAGAGGTCGACCCGCCGTACACTCCGTACACAAGCAAAGGCACCAGAAACCAAAGAACAATAAGATAGCCCAGAATCCGCTTCTTTGCATCATGTTCAAAAAGGAGAAAAACAACAAATAGTACCGGAAGGATAAATTTCAGCAGAGGATAATCGCCGCCAAGCAAGAGAACTGTTTGGAACTGCACAAAGGCATCATTCAGCCGGTGAAGAAAAAACTGGAGATGAATACCCACCCAATAGTCGTGCAGGAAGCTCTGAAAAAGATTGGAGTCAGCTCCCTTCGATTGAAGATCAAACAGCGCTATGGGAATAAGCCAGATAAGAAAAAGCGGAAGCGATAGAAGACTATAGAGAAAAACTTTCTTTTTATCTTTTGCAGCGAGAAACGACAAGGCGATAATGGGTGGCAAAAAGACAACAGCAAAATGGAGATGGGAAAATAAACCAGTAAGAAAAGCAACCATAGGAATCCAACGGTATTTTTTATAGAAAACTACCTGATAGATTCCGTAAAAAATGAGCACTGCTACCCCGGGAATCGGGGACACATTCCATGGAGTTCGATTAATCTCAACAAGATATCGACTCATTGTATATATTCCGGTGGTAAAGAGAGCTGTTCCGTTTCCGAATACTCTCCGCGTCACCCAAAACAAAGCTATGAAGTTAAAGAGATTGACGAGAATATTTGCATACTGGGCACCAATGGGATCGTAGTTAGAGATAAAGTAAAAAGGCGCTTCAATATAATACCAAAGTGGCCCCAGGTGGAAATGCCCCACTCCGGTACGGGGACCATTGAGAACAAATTGACCCATCAATACGTCGCGTACCTTCCAAGCATCGCGAGCCTGATCCCACCCGTATCCTCCTGTACTTTCAATCCGCCAGAACCGTAAATACATTCCCACCATCACAATGAGCACAAACACGATCCAACACCAATAGCGGCGCAGGAATTTCGTCATAGATGCTATAGTCATAGAAAGTAGTATATCAACTGGTATTTTACTTTTCACTCATGTACTATCGATATATGGCAGAACGAAATACCAAACCCAAAAAGGAGAAAAAGAAGCCAAAGAAGAACAAGAAGTAAATTCCTGTTCACATGCTGAGCGGATAGTGCTTTGCCCGCCACATCAAAAGGCCATTTATCATGCTAAAAACATGGGTATATCCTAGTTTTATAAGCTCTTCAACTGCTTCATTACTTCGCGCGCCGCTGAGACAATAGACATGCAGTTTTTTAGTTTTATCGGTTATGATGTCCTCAATAGTCTTGCCCAATTCCTCAACGGGTACATTTATACTCCCCGCAATATGCCCGCGTGAGTATTCACCCGGCGTGCGCACATCGAGAAGTACGACTTCTTCATGATTATCAATCGCTTTCTTAACCTCATCAGCAGTAATTTGGGGGATATTCATAGAAGATAATTATATAGGTATCAATTACTATTTGCATGCGGTCGTCGTGCTTGTCCATATTGATTAGCTCTGTGCATTTCTATTCCTGTTGGTAAACTTGGTAAAAACCAACGTCGAACAAGTGCTTCAAGTTGAGACGACTGATCTATCGTAAGATATAAATAAAGTCCTCTTTCCGACTCTTCGCAATATGGTGGTTTTTTATATAGTTTATCTTGTTGATTCACGTTCCAATACACAGATTCCAGTAT
>JAAXWV010000106.1 GCA_013334845.1 Candidatus Roizmanbacteria bacterium
AGGGAAAAGCCGGAGAATTTCATAGTGGCTCTGATGTGGTTGGTTGGTTTGCGCCTCCTCGCAAAGCACTGGATTTGATTCATGATATAACTGAAACAGGTGGATTTCGCAGTATGGCTATGGACGTGTTTGAAACGCGTGAAGGGAACCTTTTAATTAACGAATTGCAGAGTATTTTTGGCTCTTTTGATACGGCACAGATGTATATCGACGGTACACCTGGCCGATACAAGAGGATTGGAGGTGATTTTGTTTTTGAAGAAGGCCGGTTTTGCAAAAATTCTTCATGTAACCTTAGAATCGAAGATTTGCTAACTCAACTGAATCAGTCTACGATTGCTACTCTTTGAGCATAGCAAGGCAACTTTTCAAATCAGCACAAGCGTGGAGTAAACGATGATCATTGGCACAGATAAAGAGCGTAAAGCGGATAGTCGGAATTGCATTATTGAGTGGCGGGTAGGAGTGACGCCCGGAGCTGTTGAGCGTTTGATCCAGTTAGGACATACTTGTTTGATTGAATCCAATGCAGGTGCTGCTGCTGGGTACAGTGATGGTCAATACCTTCAAGCTGGCGCAGAAATTGTTTCTACTCAAGAGGAGATCTATGCTCGTGCTGATATGATATACAAGGTTAAGGAGCCTCAACGATCTGAGTGGGGCTTGTTCAAGAAAGGCCAGATTCTCTTCACCTATATACATAGTGGAAACCGCGAAGAGATGCTTGCCTGCTTATTGAAAAACGAGGTGGTTGGGATAGCTTATGAGGATGTCATGATGGCGGATGGACGCCTGCCCATGTTGGAGCCTATGTCGATTATCGCCGGCCACATATCCCAGCAGAAGGCATATCGCTACCTTCTCGCCGATGAGGGCAACGTTGGAATCATTTCAGGAAATCTTGCAGGTGTTTCTCCTGCCAAGGTGGTCATCCTCGGAATAGGGTATGCCGGAGAAGCTGCGATTCGCGAGGCTCACGGATCAGGCTCTCAGGTGATTGCTTTGTACCGAAACGACTTCACAAAAGCAGATAGAATAATGCGGACGTATCCAGGCGTTGTCTGTTTACGGTCTACTTCTGAAAATGTACGTCGCGCACTGGAAGGTTCGCATGTGTTGAATAACTGTATGACATGGCCGATCTCTCTTCGTAATGAAGTCCTCGTTACGACAGCAATGCTTCAACTTATGGATCCGCATGGAATTATTGTAGATGTTTCTGCAGAATTGCAGGGAGGAGTGGAAACTACTCGTGGTTTGCATACCTCACATGCTGAACCGGTTGTTCAGCGTGAAGGGAAGGCTCACTATGTTGTTCCAAACATACCTGCTATTGTCGCGCGCTCTGCTTCGGAGGCGTTGGTTAATGTTACCCTACCCTGGGCTGAAATAATTGCTGGAGGGTGGGATTGGCGTAAGGCTTCAACCGATTCACCACTGTATCTTGGTCTGACTTGTGCAGGTGGTCAAGTCATAAATTACGTTGTGAAAGAGTGGTATGAAAGCATTTGCAAGTGATGTGAACTTGCAGTCAATTTCGATCTAAACAAAGCAACAAAAGTTGATTTGGTGAAGTTAATCTGTAGTTGCATTCAGCTTCTTTTTTTTAGCTTTTTGCATTAAGTGGCCTTGACAGCTAAATCATTCGATAAGTTTATAAATCAGAATTGATTTCTTACATGAGAATAGCAATTATCTCTTCACTTTATCCGTGGCATTATAGACCTTACAGTGGAACTTTTATTCGTGAGCTTGTATGGGAGTTTGCAAGGCAGGGACATGACTGTACAGTGATATCACCAGTTTCGATATGGGATATTTATCGATTTGGTGCATTAGAAGTTGGGCCCATTATAGAGAGAGTACCGCAATCAGAAGCAACAGTTCGAGTTGTTAGGCCAAAAATAATTACTGCATCTGCACGTCAAATCGGTTCCTGGAACTCAATTGATTTGTCTGATTTGTTATTTTTCTTAGCTGTAAAAACTGAATTGGACAAAATTATTGATAGGGTTGATTGTATTTATGCCCACTTTTTTTATCCTGCAGGACTTGCTGTAGTACGTTATGTAAAAAATAAACAAATACCAATTTTTATTGCTCATGGCGATGATTGTATTGATCCTTGGTATTTAAAAAAAATAAAAAAGCCCTTTAAAAATGTTTCAGGGGTGGTCGCTGTTTCCACGGATAATGCCCGTTTTTGTAATGCTGAGTTCGGTATTTCTGAGTCACAAGTTACTATGTTACCAAATGGGGTGGACCTGTCGTTATTTTATCCCCGCAATCGAGTAGAAGCTCGGCGAAGGCTTGGGTTGCCTGTCGACATTTTTCTTGTTGCATTTGTAGGGCATTTTATTTCCAGAAAGGGCCCTGATAGAGTTTTGGCGGCGATGGAAGGCCTCCCTACGGTCAAGGCATTGATGATTGGAGAAGGTCCGTTATTGCTTTGCAGAGAAGGTATCCAATTTCAGGGCGTGGTGGAGCATAATGAACTTCCATGGTACCTTTCAGCCGCGGATATATTCGTACTTCCTACAACAGGGGAGGGGTCATGTAATGCTCTTTTGGAGGCAATGGCTTGTGGCCTTCCTATTGTGACCTCCGATGCTTCATTTAATGATGATATTCTTAACTCATCGGTTGGGTTCCGTGTGAACCCTTTGGATATTACACAAATTAGGCAGGCAGTCACGAAGTTGTTACTTGATTCAAATCTTAGATCAATAATGAGTAAACAATGCGTTCATTGGTCAAAGCGCTTTAACATAGTTGCTCGTGCAAAACGGATTATCAACTGGATGAGTGAACGAATTCAGGCAACTACAAATCAGTATACTTGAATGCAAATCATATACAATTATGCATTTTATTAAGGGTAAGGATGGACAGATTGAGTCATTAAGAATAGGGCGGAATTCTTGAAACGTATAGTAATAGTTGAGC
Source organism: Candidatus Roizmanbacteria bacterium (assembly GCA_013334845.1). Taxonomy (GTDB): domain Bacteria; phylum Patescibacteriota; class Microgenomatia; order UBA1406; family GWC2-37-13; genus JAAXWV01. The sequence continues at coordinate 2,947 of JAAXWV010000106.1, forward strand.
CGAATCATAGTCATGAAGAGGTGCTTTCTCCTTTGATTCAGCTTTTGCGTTGTGATTACAATATCCATGTGGTTGCTCCTCAGACTTTGTTCGATATTGATATTCTGAGCGCCACAAGCGAGTACTATCATGCAGTTCCATTTATTAAAGTTTTCCCAAAGAGTCGCATTGTGCGTGTTATGGGGATTATTCATAAATATTTTATAATACGAAAGCTTGTCGATCAGATTGATCCGGTTGTAGTTCTGTTTAATTCCGTTCCAACTTTATTGGATGCGTTTCTGGTATCATTTTTGTTCAGAAAACGTCTGAAAATCCAAGTGATTCATAATTTTCAGAATTATTTTTCGACTGTTGGAAAGCTTTTATACAGGACCTTTGATGGTTCGCTTGTTATATCGGAGCAGGTGTATCATTATGTCAAGGCGCATCATCCTGATTTTAAAGGAATTGATTATGTGTTGCCGATTTATTTTGATGATTTTCTGAAGGCTATCGGGAGCCAGTTACCATCGGTATCAATGGATGTGGAATGTTTGAAACTGGGAGTATTTGGCAGTATTCAAGATGCTCGAAGAAACTACAGTGGACTGCTGGATTCACTCAAGCGAATGCATGATGCTTCTGGCATGTTACGATTTCGCATCTATCTTGTTGGAAAAGCTCCGCAGTGGCTCCAGGATGAAATAAAGTCAAACGGGTTAGAACATGTAGTTGAAATCTATCAGACATTTGTTCCATTCAGAAAGATGTTTGAGATACTTGCGGAGATGGATATTGTGCTTTTTCTGATTGACAATCATGTTCATAATGCACAATATTACAATCGATACAAGATTACAGGAACATCTACTCTTATGAAGGCATTTAAAAAAGCAGGAGCATCATCAACTGATTTTCCTGTTGATGACTTACTGGTAGATTGTTGTTATTTTTACCAAAGTGTTGATATCGGAAATTTTTTGAGCAGAATTAATAACGGAGAGATATCTCTGGCTGATATTCAGTGTAAAGTGGTGAAATATGGACAAGAACAGGAATTTTGCTTTTCAACTCAGCAGGCGAGGCTGGTCTCGATGATCCAGAGAGTGACGGGTATTGTATGATAATGCGAGCTGTTACAAGTTTGGAAATGAATGCATATGATACTCTTGCACAACGCCACGGTACCTTGTTTAACTGTTCAGATTGGTTGGCACTTTTTGGCGATAATGTTCAGACGCTTGGTATTTTTGAGGATGGCGGTGAGATGGTCGGTGGCCTTTCGTTCTCTCACGAACATCGTTTTGGATTAAAGATAGTGCGTAATGCTCCTTATACTCCAACCTTTGGCCCGTTTATAGCAGTTAAAGCACAGAATCCTGTCGCTATTCTTGAGACTCGCCGGAAAGTATTGGAGTGTATCGTTGAATATTTTGATAAAGAAAATCCTGCAATCGTCAGGCTGGGTCTTGATCAGGGGATTTTCGATGCCTTGCCATTTTTCTGGGGAGGATACAAGGTTATTCCTGCTTATACCTACCGGTTGGATTTGTTGAGTTCGCTTGAGCAGATTAGAAAAAATATGTCACCGACTCGCAGAAATGATATTACAAAGGCCTTGCGAGATGGTTTGACGGTGCGCTTGACAACAGACTTGGATGTTGTTAAACACCTATGTTTAGCTACGTTTAATCGCCAAAAGATGCAGATTAATCAGACATGGCTGGATGCAATTCTATTTAAGTATGCGAACAGTTCAAACAGCTATGCATTTACTACTTACCGAGCAGATAATATACCTATTGCAACATGCTTTGTTGTGCATGACTCAAAAACAGCTTATTACCTGATTGGTGGGTATAGCGCTGATTTAGGGCATCATGGAGCTGGCGCCTTGGCAATGTTTGAAGCCATCAAGCATACGAAGGAACTCGGTATGAAAATATTTGATTTCGAAGGTTCAGTCATTCCCGCAATTGAGCGGTATTTTCGAGGATTTGGGGGAGAATTAACTCCATATTTTACGGTTAACAAGGCTTGGCTACCCCTTGAAATAGCATTGAAACTCAAAAAGCGTAGTATATTTTAGCAGGAATTCTCTTATTGTGGCCACATCTTATGATTTGGGTGGTAGTTGCAAATATCCATTTCACATTTTTATCTCAACCCCCTATCCTCATTTCAAATATTATAAAACGTCAGAAACTTAAAATATGTCAACTCGGTCAATAGCAGTTAGTCGTTTGGATACCCTATGTCTTGTCGGGTAACAGCGGTGCATTGCTACACCGCCGTCCCCTAAGAACCCAGCATGCAACTTTCGCCGCACTGGGCTCAAGCCTCGGCAAAGGCACCC
>JAAXWV010000107.1 GCA_013334845.1 Candidatus Roizmanbacteria bacterium
GGAAAAACAATATCTTTTAAAAGAAACCATTCAGCATATCGATATTAAGAAGTTGGACGCACAACCGATTATTGAAGCTTATTCTCACATGTCTTTTTCTGCACGTGATACTGCCCGTGCTGCCGATATCTATAACATGATGCTGGCTGATAAAGATGCCTCCGCATGGCTTACTCTTGCCGGTTCAACCAGTGCCGCCGGATGTATGCAAGTATATGTAGATATGGTGAAGAATAATATGATTGACGTCATCGTTGCTACCGGGGCAAGTATTGTAGACATGGATTTCTTTGAAGCATTAGGTCACAAACATTATCGTGGCACGCCGTTTGTAGATGATTCCAAGCTCCGTTCTCTCTATATTGATCGTATTTATGATACCTTTATTGACGAAGAAGAATTGCAGAACTGTGATCAAACAGTGGCTAAGATTGCTGATTCCCTAGATCCACGCCCTTATTCTTCTCGGGAATTCATCTATGAGATGGGTCGATATCTCACCAAACATTCAGTTAAAAAAGACTCTCTGGTACAAGCTGCATTTGAACATAACGTGCCCATTTTCTGTCCGGCTTTCTCTGATTCATCGGCAGGATTCGGCCTCGTGTATCACCAGTTCCATCACCCCGACAAACATGTAAGTCTTGATTCAGCAAAAGATTTCCTTGAACTAACGAAAATCAAGATGAATAGTAGCGAAACTGGACTCTTCATGGTTGGAGGCGGTGTCCCGAAGAATTTTGCTCAAGATACAGTCGTTGCCGCTGAAGTCCTCGGAAAGGACGCTCCTGTACATAAATATGCTATCCAGATTACCGTTGCCGATGTCCGTGATGGCGCTTGCTCTTCCTCCACTTTAAAAGAGGCAAGTTCATGGGGTAAGGTGACCACCATTCATGAACAGATGGTATATGCTGAGGCGACAACCGTACTTCCGCTCATTGTCGCTAATGCTTATCAGACCGGTCACTGGAAAAATCGCCAGCCGAAGAACTACGCGAAGATGTTCTAACGGCGAGATGCATATATTTTAGTTTTTGGAAGCGCACAGTATTCTTGGAAGTTCTTATTTCCCTCCATATTCACGAGAGGAAACATTATGGCTAAGCGTCTTGCGACAGGAGGTTCTGGCAACTCGAGGGCTTTCTTAGGTAATAAAGTAGGGACGACGGATAATGTATCTTCCATGAGGGTGTTCATCGCTCTAAGTTCTTGAAGCTCGTCTTCTAGTGGTGTGCGGTAATCAATATACTGTTCTTGTTCCAATTTTCTTATTATTCTCTCAGTTCTTATACTTGTTAGTACAAGATAATGCTGTATGTATTGCATTGGATCTGAAAAGCGAAATCCTTTATTCAGAAGTTTTTTACGTAATGAATGTGTCGAGTCTTCTGTTTCAAGCCGTGACATCGCTTCCTCATATTGGATCCACCTATGTGAGAATATGCCCAATAGTTTTCGATTGTCGAACTCAGGTATAAGCGAAGGGCCGTTACGTTTAGCAGAAAGACGTCTAACTACCAGAGGATAAATATCCTTTGCCTGAAACTCCGGCTGGAAATGGGGGTTTTCAATAGTCATAGTATATGCCACAAGAATAACACATATTTTTCAAAAATATGAGTGTACAAGTGTTCACTTTTTCGCTACAATGAGAAAATGCATATTACTCTTTCTCCAGATCAAAAACGGGCACTCGACTCGCTCCTCGCATGGCACAAAGATGGGAGTCATAATGGATTTATCTCGCTTGGTGGCTATGCTGGTACCGGCAAGACAACACTTCTTGGCATCTTGCGCCGGAAACTCCACAAGGAAAACGAAAAACTGAAAGTAGCCTTTGTTAGTTACACGGGAAAAGCTACCCGAGTACTTCGTCAGAAGCTGACGGCAGCTAAAACCGCCTTCGATCAGGACTCTGTCTCTACCATTCACGCGCTAATTTACTCGCCGATTGTAGATGATAATGAAGAAATAGTCGGATGGGAGCGGAAGAAGAAGATCGAATGCGATCTTATTGTGGTCGACGAGGCTTCAATGGTTGATGAGAACATCTGGCGCGATCTTGTAGCTTACGATGTCCCTATTATTGCCGTGGGAGACCACGGACAACTACCTCCGATTAGCGGAAGTTTTAGTTTAATGGCGAATCCTTTGCTTAGACTCGAGAAAATTCATCGCCAGGCGGAGGGAAATCCCGTCATTCAACTTTCACTGCAGGCACGAGAAATGGGGAATATACCGCCGGGATCATACGGAGAAGGGGTGTATAAACTTTCGCGCAGAAACACAGAAGATATTGAAAAAGTAAATAGTCTACTGGCTGCGTACGATTATACAACAATGATCCTTTGCGGTTATAATAGCACTCGGGCTAAGCTCAATAATCATATTCGGACAATCCTTGGATTTGAATCTACTTGTCCCCAGCAAAACGATAAAATTATCTGCCTGCGCAACAATCACAAAAAACAGATATTTAACGGGATGACCGGAATCATAAATTCTATTATTCCCTTTACCGATGACTGGTATACCGTCACGGTAAATATGGATGGGGAAGAAAAACCCTACGAAGGGGATATCTCAGCAAAACAGTTTTCTTCTCAGCAGTCGCTCAATTTTACCGATCGTCGTTCCTCGATTATGGATGGAGATCTTTTCGATTTTGGGTACGCTTTCACGGTGCATAAAGCACAAGGAAGTCAAGCTAAAAAAGTCATTTTGTTTGAAGAGCGCTTTAAACAGATGGATGATGAGATGTGGCGACGGTGGCTCTATACAGGAGTTACTCGAGCGGAAGAAGAGCTCATTCTTGTGGGGGATTGAGAAGTGGTTGTAATAGTGCTGCGTCTCAACTATCATTAAGATATGAAGAGAGTAATTCTCATGAGTTTTCTTCTTATTTATAGCGTCTTTTTTGGTATAGCTACGGTTTCTGCTCAAGAGGTCAAAAGTGGCAATTATATCCAATTTGCTCGCGATCGGCAGGTAAACGAAAATCTCTTTATGGCAGGGCGCGAGGTTGTTATTTCGGGCACTGTGAATGGCGATCTCTACACCGCAGGAAGAGATGTGGTGATCGACGGAATAATCAATGGCGATGTACTAGCTGCTGGAGGAATTATAACTATTCGGGGATCGGTTTCCAATAATATTCGGGTCGTTGGTGGAGAAGTTATAATTGCCGGAACTGTTGGGGGGAATGTATCGGCAGCAGGCGGAGCAATAACTCTGGTTGATGGTGCAAAAGTGGCTGGAAGTATGGTAGCGGCAGGCGGAAAGTTAAGTTTATTGGCTCCGGTTGCGAAAGGTGCAAGCTTAGTCGGGAGCAATGTAACTTTAGGAAATATTATTGGCGGCAATGTGATAGTTCGAGCGACGCAGCTTACGCCTCTCGCCTCGACTGAAGTGAAAGGGAACCTCACCTACTATACAGATCGTCAGATCTCCCTTCCGCCTGGGGCAACCGTTTCTGGACAGCTTCAGTATCACCACGTAGCTCCACCTCAAACAGAGACACAAAATAATCCTATACAGGGGTTGAGTGCAGCTTGGTTTCTTTATAAACTTATGGTGCTTATAATATCGCTCTTAGTGGGTCTTCTGCTTCTAAAACTATTTCCCGTCTTTACAACAGGGACTGCCTCTGTTATAGGCGGTCGGCCATGGGCTTCATTCGGGTTGGGATTGGGGATCGTTTTCCTTGTTCCCATAATTTGCATCCTTCTATTTATTACAATTTTTGGAATTCCCCTCAGTCTTTTATTACTATTTGCCTACGTTCTTTACCTCTTTTTTGGGAGCATTTTTACTGCCCTATTTCTTGGCCAACTAACTTTACGGTTTATAGGGAATAATCGATCAAGCATGCTTGCACTGGTGATTGGAGAAGCCTTTTACATAGTACTCATCACATTGCCGCTTTTCGGAGGTCTTATTTCATTAGTGGGCACCTGTTTTGGAGTTGGAGCTATGGCGATCAACAAATTTCGTATATATAAAGTACTCCGGAAACGAGAGGAAGTGTGAGTTAAGTAGAACAGCCTACGAGAGTTTGAGTATCTGCCCGAATGATAGAAATCGAATGAATCCCTTGGAGTTCTTTCGAAAATTTGGTACTGGTAAATCCGATACCATCCCCGTTTGCAGTGTATGTATTGCCGATTTTATTGTTCTGATTCACAGGGCCTGTACATCCAGCATTATTTGAATAGAGGGAGTAGTAGCGAATGCCTGGTTGCAGGCCAAATGCAATGATGGAAATACGAGGATATTGATCATTTGAACGCTGAGTAATAAGTGTATATCCATCCACCTGTGAGTTGTTGACTGGCTCGAGTATAGCAATCATTCGCTTTGTAGAGGACTGTGTTGGTGATAAAGATGGATTTTGTCCCATCTGTGAATCTTGTGTTTCCACATGACTGGAAGAGGTGACTTTTACCTTGTTTTCTACTTGCACATAAGCCGCATCGGCCGGAACTGCTGAATTTAACCAAATAAAGAGAGATAAGATGAGAGTAACCAGTGAATAGTATTTCATAGTTATATCTTAGTTCCCTATTTTAAAAGGTGTCCCCTTAAACGGGTGAGATTTTGGTAAGACTGTCGTTTTACTCTTCTTTACATCACTCTTACACCACTCTTATCTCTCTTTGAAGTTGTGATTTTACACTAATTCCATAGTGGTTTTTCCAAAGGAGGTGAAAAATATATGAGAGGCTTGAATGTGATTGATTTAATAACACTAATTCTGGTCATTATTGGGGCCCTTAACTGGGGTCTTATCGGACTCTTTTCATTTAATTTGGTGAGTGCTCTCTTTGGAGAGGGAACACTTCTCACGCGAATTATTTACATAATCGTGGGAGCGGCTTCGGTGTATTTGGTGGTGCTTGTTCCCTCACTCTCACGTGGACGCCAGCTCACCTGATGTATGCTACAATAATTAATCATGAGGGGGTCTTTGTCAGAGCTGCACAATACAGCGTATATTTTGTTTGGTGGATGGTTCTGCTCCCTTATTGTTGCCTTATTTGCTTACTTTCTCAAAAGTAATCACCTTCTTTTTATTGCGATCTCAGCTGGAGCTATAAGTTTAATGATGGGTTATTATGCGTTATTACTAAAGGAAACAGCTTCTTTAAGCGGAGTAATGGGGTTTTTAGTAAAGTATCTTTTAGGTTTATTCTTTCTGCCGTTTGTTCTTTTATTTTACACACTTCGCGTTCAACCCCCGATTAATACTAGTAAAGTTATCAAGCATTTTATG
>JAAXWV010000002.1:0-14430 GCA_013334845.1 Candidatus Roizmanbacteria bacterium
TCAGTAGAATCTATAACTACTTGATATTCTTTAGTACTCTTAGGGACAAAGCTCATATAAGAACCCTTAACCGGTAAAATTTCGATCTGATCGTTTCTTAAATCCTTTTTAAATATATATAAATCTATATATATTTCTGGATGTTTTACATAATCATTTTTCCCATCAGGGATAAACTCATCAGCATATTGTGTTGTCATGATTTTGTAATCCATTGTGACTAAAGTTGTTTTAGTAATCAATTTGGATACGGGAATGGGGGTTATTAAATCAACGCCTGCATTATTTGTCAGCGCCAACTGATAATTGTTTTGTGTCAGACACGAATTATCAGGTTTGCTACTGTCAACATATGAAGTTATTTTCGTTTTTTTATAACACGGCCATACAGGAGCTGTTATGTCGGCAATAGTGGTGCTTCCGAGACAAAATTCCTGGTTGTCATTAGCCCGACTGCAATAACCAATGCCCCCATGCACGTTTGGGTCAATATTCGCATTGTTATTTTTATTATCAACACATTTAAATTTCCTACGATCGAAGTCATTGGTATCACAAGTACATGTATATGTAGTTGCCGTTTTGCTTCCAGCCGGTGTGGCAGTGGGTTGGGGTGTAGCCGGATCGGGGGTAGCGGTAGCTTTCGGCGGCGTAGATGCCGCATTAGGAATGCATTTTCCGGTCGACCTCTCGCACTTATTCGGCGAACACTCTGTTAACTTAAGCGTCAAATTTAAGTTGGAATCATATACGATCTCGCCTGATGACTCAGAGTCATCGTCATCTTTAATAAAACATGCTGAATCAGCTATTCCCATCGCGTTGGGATTAATATAACCATAGCCCTGGGGTGTGTCAGTCAGAGGATGCCATAAACCTACGCAAGATATATCTGTAACATAAGCTCCCCGTGTTTTGGAAGTGGGAGTCTTATTGTTAAGTGTATCTTCATGACAATAAGACACTTTATTCCTATTTACACTGTCTGCATAATAAGGATCATATACGCAACCCGCTGGCGCCCCCTTCATAAAACTAACTGCTGTTGCCGGTAATAATTCTGTGCACCCAAAATACGATTGAGCTTCACAGGTACCATCATCTTTTTTCACAAGATCAACCCCGCTAGTGAGAGCGTAGATCGTTTTTTGCGTGGTGCCATCATTAACGCTAAGGTGACATACTGCAGAGTTCGAGGTAGAATAGCATTTATTGTCCCAGTTGCAGAATTCAGTGGAAGTACACTCAGTATCGGTTGTGCATGATTTCGTCCCATCAAATTTACAGCATTTATTCCCCCCAGCACAGGTCTGGGAAGAAATATAGGTTCCCCCCTCAGTACTATTGCAATTGCTTAATGACTGAACACAGCTATATTTACAAGCATTGGTTGTAGGCGTAGGTGTCGCCCCTTTCGGAGTCCCCGTGGCTCCCGGTCCCGTTCCTCCCCCTCCTGCTGCGGTGGGACTCGCGCAGATCCCGCTTGCTGAGGTATCGGTAAAGGAAAGCGTGTATGAGGCTGCATTCAGTGAACACACCTTCGGTGATCCGCTGTAACATACCGTCTGATTCTGATAGTACTTAGTCCCATTGTAGTAACAGTTATTCGCGGGGGCAGGGGTGGGCGTGGGAAACGCGGTTGGTACCGCATTCGCTTTCAACTGGAGACAACGGCTCCCCTGCGGTAAGCCGTAACACCAGTACTTCTGATTGGTGGTAGTCTGTCCCCGATTTGCAAAAAGAGTGCGACAGCTCACTTCTCCCGAGAGGTCACTATTTGTATTGGTACACCCGGGCTGATAGGATTGCCCAGCAATCGTATCGAAACAGTCCCATGAGTCCCGGATATTTTGGGGGAGATCATCACAGGAATGGGTGGCCCAGGCGGTCGTGGGGATGGGTTGATTTTGAGCAGGGGGAGTTGTCGGTTGCGCTTGAGGAGGAGACGTAGGGGTTGGGGAAACCCAGGCAGAAGCATTGGAGAGGTGCATACACCGGAAGTTCTTGTAGCCGGGACTTGCCGCTCCCGAGAACCCATAGCACCAGAAGTTACTCAAAGGCTCGCTACTGCTTACCCCGCCATGGTTCACAAACACGGCCTTACAGATTGCCTTATCACTTAATGCTCCGGCGAATTCGCTCGGATAATCAGTTGACGTGAGGGTGTTCGTTTCATTCCCGACACACCACCGGGTGGGATCACAGTCCACCTTCCACTTTACTCCATCAATGGTCATCTCAGTCTGACATGTCTGCTCTGCTGCTTTTGACTTTTGGGTACCCACCGTAGTTTTATTCATGAAGATGGTGCCTACCAGCGTGGTAATACCAAGCACGACAAGTGCCCCAAGGGTCAGGACAGTAGCGATTTCACCACGTTGGGAATACATAGATAGGTTGATAGTAACAAAGTATGGCTGGGGTTTGCAACCGGATTATTATAAAGGAATACAAGTCATCAGAAATGAATTGACTTTTTAGAAGGCTCCACATATAATAGTTTTCATGTCAGTAAAACCAAAACAAAGCGAAAAGATATCTCTCAGCGATCTTCCTGATTTGCTGACTGTCTCCGAAGTTGCTGAGATTCTCCGCGTCTCCCCGCTCACTATCAAGAGATGGGGTAAACGAGGGAAGCTTCTCCCGATTCGGATTAACTCCCGCGGCGATCGACGATATCGTAAAGATGTTGTCCTCAAACTCCTCGGTGTAGAAAACGAATAATCTACTCTATATAATGAATTCATGTCTTCCGAAAATCTGCCACCCAAGGACTTTCCGCCCGAGTCAATAGCCTTTGCTCAACAGGCGAAAATTGTTGCCGGAGCTGAGTTTCAAGTACCGGGAAAAAAGCCGCAAGAAGCAGATCTCAAAGCCCTGAAAGACCGTGACATGTCTCACATAATTCTCGCGAGTAAGAGCATACGAAATGAATACTGGAACCAATATATTGATACCCAGCCGAATACCGACAAATATGTTTGCCCCTACATTGCCTGGCAGAATAAAATGTTCCAAACATTCAACGATCCCAAATTCAGGCCTTTTTTTCGTGAAATTGCCCCCTTGCTCCAAAAGGGTGGCATTAATATCGATGAACCAGTAAAACTCAAGCATCTGGCTGACTTATACGAGCACTATACCAAACCAGCTGAAGCCGATACTCTCAGTGATATAAAACTATTTATCAATGATGTTATAGAAACATATGCACAGCACAACGAAAGAGGCCAAACGATCGGAGCAGGACAACTTAACGACGATTTGTTTAAGAAAATCGAATGGATGGCCGTCTTTTTTGGAGAACCCATTGTAAAACGGATCCGGAAAGAGATCGAAGCGGAACTTCAGTATCGGATCAACGGTGACAAATTGATAGAAGTCACGAAACAACCTGATATATTTGATGCACTTCCGCCCGACGAAACACAGGCAGTAATAGATGAATATATAACCAAAAATGTTCAGCTAAAAACGCCTGAAAACCCGATGCCTATCCTCCATCGAACTGGCGAAATCACACGCAGACTGCACAGCCATGATGTGCTTCTTGTCGAGGCAGGGCTTGGCACGGGCAAATCTACCGGGCTAATCGTTGCACTTCCCCAGATGTTGGGACGCCCGGGGGGAAGAGTCTTTGTGAGTGAGCCACGAAAAACATTGGTTGATAATCTTACTCTCAAAAAGAATGCTGACGGGACAGCAAAACTCCGGGATAATTACGCGCGAATGTATAAAGGTGAGAAAAAAAATCGGGAGACAGCTCAATTTGTTTATGGTGTAGAAGGTTCTATCCTCAACTGGATGAAACACCACGATCCCCTGCTTCTCGGGATAGATGAAAAGTATTACCCAAAAATATTAAGTGGCGAAATAGAACCGGTCGTCGCCTTTGTGGCCGATGAATTCCATGAAGGCAATAAACTCTCTCATGCTCTGCTGGCGCGCATCATAGAAGCTCAAGCCGAGAGAAAGAAGCTAAGAGACCTAGGATATCCTGAGCTTAAAATTATCATGGCTTCTGCGACCATCGATTCTGAGCAAATTGTAGAGCGGATCAATGGTATGAAAGACCACACAGACCAAACAGCAAACTTCATTCGCATTGAAGGTGCCAAGCGTCAATACGAAGACCAATCTCAGCAAATTTTTGCAGAACGTTCGTTAACTACTGAAGAACGCAAAGCCGACTTAGTAAAAAAGGCCATCGAGTTCTTTACCACGAAAAAGGAGGGCGACTTTATGGCCTTTGTCCCGGGAATAACCATGAGTGAAAACCTGGTAAAAGAGATCGTGGAAAAATTGAAACAACAAGGGATTGATATCGAAGGGGTCGCTATTCACGGGAAATCAACCCAGGAAACACGGAGCAAACTTACTGATAAGCCTGAAAATCGCCTCCGCCGGTTTTTCTGTGGCACTAACACCATTGAAGCGGGTGCAACTCCTGCCAATGTCCAGGCCGGATATGATATGGGTTTAGCCAATGTCAAGTTCCTCGATGAGGAAACGGGAGTTGAATACCTCAAACTGATGAATGCCACCCGCCGTTCCCTGGATCAGCGCTGGGGGCGATTCGGACGCAGCTGCCCCGGAATACTCTATTGCGGATATACTGAAGCTGAATACAACAATCCAAATATCATTCCGCGCGCGCTTGAGGCGGAGATGAATCGTACTGAGTTTACCGACATTGCACTCCGCCTCCTGGCAGATGGTTATAACATCGATACGTTTAAATTTATTGATCCTCCGACAGACAGGCAGAAAAAGCAAGCCCGTGAGGCACTGGTCGCACTGGGCGCCCTCAACAATATATCCGATAACACACTCACTCCACTCGGCGAAGACATGGCGTGGCTGCCGCTCGACCCGAATATGGCGCGTATGTTTATTGAAGCGAAAAAACTCGGTGCCACCGAACCAGCCCTTTGGATCATGTCAATTATGTCCTCAGGCACGCTCTTTTATGATGTGCAGCAATTTAGCCAGGAACTACTGGATGGTATCAAGGGAATTAATTCCGATGTTATACTTCGCTACTCGCTGATAATGGAATATATGCGGTTGGCTAATGATCCTGATGCACAAGCTGAGTGGTGCATAGAAAACAATCTCTATCAGGATACCTTTGAAGAAGTACTGTTCAAATTCCAGGAATACGGCCATGATCTCGCAGATGAGCTGCCTAAAAAGCCAGATCCTCCTAAAACCCGTGACGATATGCAGAAAGCGATCAATCAAATGCTTGTGGTCGGCTATGCAGATAAGCTCTTGAGGCGAACACAAAGTATTCCAAAAAAAATCACACGCGCCGACGGCACGGAGGTTGAAGTGGCAGATGGATATTACAACGGTATTAATCGCCCTGACATAAAGGATATTCTGCTCGGCTATCGCTCGAGAGCGGAAGCGCAACAACCCAATAATGTCATTCCTTTCTCATTCAAAAAACTCCACAATCAAGCTCAAAATAGGGAAATGATGCGCACTGAATATGCGCATGCAATCGATGTGAAAAATCTTGACCCTGTCGTAGCGAGAAACTTGAAGCTTGCCGCCTAGGTATTTTTCTTTGCATAGGCCTCATCTATAATATACTATTATTGTATGAGTGAAGTGCCTTCTGTTCCCCAACCTGAACGGCTGCGAACTCCCCCCATGGAAAAGGTGGGAATGCTCCTTCGTGTAGCAGGATCGGCCACTCCGGAAGCTGGAAAAAAGATACTAAATCCCACATCGGTACTTATTAAATCCGATCTTCCCTCTCAGGAGAAACCGGTAAACCAGCAGGATTTTCAGATACTCGAAAAAAAGGCACACGATAGCAGACGTGCAGCAACCAACGTCAAAATCGCCGATTTAGGTATAACCGACCTCTCAGTAGCCGAACGGAACACTCGTCTCAAGGAAAACTGGGCAAATGGCTTCGCTCAAAAGCTGACAACTACCGGGAATGCAGCCCATTTCGAAGCACTGAAGCCGCTGTTTCAGGCGGCCGGTTTGAATGTTTCCCAATCTGCCGATTTTACCCAGGCTCATGCCCTTGCAATTTTCAACCGCTATTTTTCTACTCCTGCCGCCCCCAATACTCCCCTCCCCGATAGTGTAAAAACGTTTTTCATCGATATCTCCAACGCTTTTAATATCAAGGGCAATCCTGCAAACCTCGATCGCGTCTGGAAATCTCTCAACTGGTTCACCAGTTCTTTCGGCTCTGCACACGACTATATTATGGTGCGCATTGCGGCCGAAACTCAGGCATACAATGACGTGATTGAGCGGTGTACTGACGGCATTCAGCTCCCGCAAGAAGCGGCAAGCGCTCTGCGCGACCTCAAGCCTCAACCGGATCCCGAACCACCCCAACCGCTTGAACGGGTAGATCTGTCACCAGGATTAGATCTGGGAGGATTGATTGAAGGAAATAAAAAGGTAGTGAACAATATTATAAAAAAAATTCGTACCATTACAGGCCCAGATCCCGATAGACCGGAATTTCAACTCGGCTTCGAAGGAGTGAGGATCCTTAAAAAAAATGGTCACATTCTGACTACTACCGTATTAGACAATCTTGCGAACAATAAATACAAGATCCCTATGGCTATGTTTGTAGAAGAGGCTCATGCGCGGCTTGTTATAAAGAGTCCCTATCAAGAAAATGGGCAGTGGAAAATAAAGATGTGGGATCCTACGAGGTCACAAATTGAAGAAAAAAATCTTTCAGCAGGCAACGACCCACAATATGATCCTCAGAGCGACTCCCGGTTAGTAAAAAATAACATGTACGTCGATAAACTTAATGCGAGTGGGGGCTCAATAGATCTCAGTACCGTCTTTGACGCTCCGGAAATATCGACAATGAGAGACACTCTTTTAACTAGTAAATTTGCTCAACTACAGAACGATAGTGAGAACTGTGTTATCTATAGCTTCGCCGTGGGAGCAGCTCTCGAAGCACTCCAAACAGGCGAAAATGCATTTAAGCGTGAAGGTATGACTGCGTTCCTAAGTGATTTCAATATAGGTAAAGTACTTACCTTTGAAGATTTTGTTGCAGCAGCCCAATCAGAACAGCTACGGCAAGAGTATGAAAATTTCAATCAGCAAATGCCCAAAGACACACCTATTCCGCTCAAAGATTTCTATGAGAGGGTACCTATCCCGGTAACTTCAGAAAATAATCCGTATTTTCTCAGTCGTTTGCCCGATAATTTAGACCTGTCTCCTGAAGATCTGACGAATCCGGATTTTCAGATGATCAAGCCGTTCTTTGTCGATGTTCAATCAGACGCAGATAAAGGTTCTTTATGGAAAACGAATCGTGAAGCAGTACCCTATGTATGGACATTTGACCCGCGTAGCCCCAATCCTAATTACCGTTTTGCGACGATTGAAAAATACCTCTATGGCGATTCGGGGACTACTGCGCTGGCCGGCGCCACGATTGCTACCACAGAAGAACAAGCCAAGATTTATGTTGGATTAGCAACATCCGTACTCAAAATTCATCAAAGTAACCCAAACTTATTATCTGCTTGGAATATTGTGCAGAAAACTATTCAAACAGGAAGTACTAATTCTTCTATGGATGTATTTAATTATTACGATCAAAAATCGTCACCAGATGAAAAATTAGTAAGTTTTACAGGAGACTGGCAAAAGCGCATAACAGAGCTTTCCAATCTTCTCTCTCAACCACAACCACAGCTCAAATTTTACCATCATCGTTGGATAGAATTCCTTGCTCATTCTGTAAATGTTGGTAAAATAATGGAAGAGTATAAAAACCGTATACAATAATCATATGAATAATGGAGAGATAGGACATTCACGGGAGTTTCTTCCCACCACTACCGACTACCCCACCCTTGGGGCGCGTCTTACGCTCGCCCGTCACCTGGAACCTTCGCAGCCAGCAGCTAAAAAAGCATTGGAGCGGATCTTCCATAGCTCCGACGACCCTTCACGCTCAAAAACTCGAAAGGCGATTGATTTTGTACTTCGTCGAAATGATAAGCAAATAATGGTTGATAAAGCTCACGTTCCTCCTGTTGAAGAGAACGTCGAACCTGAATACCAGAACTTTACCACCATTACCAATGTTTCCATCAATAACCGGAAAGCATTTTGGGATGAAAAAGTCGCCCGAGATACTACTTTAAATACCCTCGACGCAAAGCGTACTGCATGGAATAAAGATTTTAAGGAAGCTATGCATGAAGTCCCCGGTATTCGTATGTTTAATGAGCTCAAAGGATTCTTAGGTTCAATAAACGGTATGCCAGCGCTTAATGCGCCAACTGATTTTAACGATACACACGCCGACGCGATCTATGCGCACTATTTTCAAATTCCCGCGGGAGCACCCCATGATGAATCAGTTAAAAAATTCGAGCTAGCGATAATTAACTATTACCAAACTATAAATCAGGACAATGCGTTGTTAAGCGATGGTATCCAAGCTCAATCGGTGATGTGGTTTGCTAATATCTTCGGTTCACCATCAAATGAAATTATCCTGCAGGATATTCGTGAACTCGTTAAAAAGACCATACCGAGCGTAGCGCGTCAATACAAACATAATGTGCATTTGAATAGTAAAGGACGTGAGACATATCTGATGAATTATGTGGCCGCCAATAAAGAACTGGGGCCAAAGCCGGTAGAAACTCCTACCCCGCTGGAAGGTGTTTTTGCATCGGTTACTACCCCACCCGATCCATCGACTAACGAGTACTATCAACAGACGGTGCAGGATTTTAAGCCGGAACAGATTGATCCGAAGGATTATCGACGACTAGAGCGCAATATTCCCGTTCAATGCGATATCCCGTCTAATATTCGCTATGTACAGTCGACATTTGATCTTGAACTTGACAAAAAATACGGAGATGCTCATTACTTGGTAAGTATTGCTATGGCATCAGCTTCCAATCCCCAAGAACAATCACAACTCTACTATCAACTGGCAAAAATGGTTGTCAATATGCATGAGCGTGATAGGGGTCTTTTTGTTGACTGGTTAAATACTCAAACCAGACAAAGAGGTCAAAGTGACCTTCTGAACAAAGCAGAAAAAGTAGGTAAACATCTACCCTTTACTCCTTTTGCCCCTAAGGTGCCACGAAGTGAAAAAGAAGGTCTTAATACTGTATTTATTGATTATTTTCAAACACAAGATCTCCGCCAACCCGAGGAGATGAGACTATTAAAATACATGGATCGGGCAGGAAAAGACGGCATGCCAATTATCGATCCTAAACAGACGCTTCTTCACCTCAACGAACAGATGAAAACTATTAAGGACAAGCTAGAGAATGATATAGAGCTTAGTGATTATGAACACCGTGTTGTCCAGTTCCTTTCGCACAGCGTAGATATTGGCAAGTATCTGATCAACAGAAAAAACGCCCGGAAAACTCCTATAGCAGCACCGCTCACCCTCGAACAAATTGCAGGAGTAGAGCCAGAAGCTCAATCAAAGGAAATTGAGGCCATCTTTGCAGAGCTTTCCGAGCCCGACCTTTCCAGGCTTGTCAGCGACAATTCATATTTTCTTAATGTCGCCTTAGATCTTGAACCTAATTCTTCAATAGATGCAAATATGTACGAAGTAATCGGGCCGTTATATAAAGTGATGACTAACTCTGTCGACACTTCGAGAAGCATTCATGTCAATAAAGCTGGTACAATACTTAGCAAGCTTAGTATAAGCCAATTCGGACGCTACAACAATACGTATTCTGCTTATAACAATGCTTTATTATTAGCAGTAGCTTCCATAAGCGGTAAATCTTCCACTGAACAGGCAAAAAATTACGCATATCTTGCGCAGGTTGTCTTAAAACTGCATAAAAATGGCAATCTTATGAATAAGTGGCTTCAAGAACAGGACAATATAGATGTAATCGACAGAACACCCGGACAACTAATAGGAACAACAAAATGCATAAACCTTATTGCTGAACAGAATAAAGGTATGCTTGCATTTAAGGATATAGATGGATCGTATGATTCGGCAGCAACCCGTGCACTATGGAAAAAACGAGTTGCAGAATTACAAAAAGTATTTACGACTCCACCATACAAACTCACACCCGAGCAAATTAGCCAGTTGGAATTTTTGGCTTACAGCGTAAACATAGATCATTACCTCCTCGATCAGAAGGCAGCACAAGAGGCTAAAAAGAAAGTTAGTCAGCCACCTGCTCCAGAGTCACCAGTTGTACCAGTGCAAGAACAACCACCGACACAGCAACCGGGACAGGAAGCTGTGGTACCCGAAACAGTGGTGAAGTCACCTGAACAAATAGCAACAAATGTTAACTTATTAACACGAAGTTCTGACAAGACCGGATTTCCTTCCAAATACGGCAATAAAATGTCAAGACGGGCTATGAGGGAATCTCCCATCGACAAGGTAAAAAGGTTTTGGAGAAACCTCGCACGTTGATACCCGAGCATTCTCACCCCCTTCTTACCTCCCCTTCACTTGATTGTTATGTCTCCTCACTAGGATGAGTATATGGCTGATCCTGAGATACCCCGGGCTGATGAACGCTTTGCTCCCCTGCCCCGCTACCCCGCACTCGAAGGCCGAATATTCCTCACTACGTATCCGAGAATTGATACCCGATCACTTTTCGACCCCAACATGCGTACCACTGGCAGGATTCAAATTCCTTTCGATCAATTCATGATAGTTCCCTTTCGGTTTCAACAATTCGAGATGATAGAAACAATTTCTCTTAATAGCCGAAAGGCATATTGGAATAATGAAAGAGAGAGAAATGTATCGTTGCAAAGACCCGAAAACCAGTATATCGCCTGGCAGAATCGCCTGATTTCAATGATAAGCAGTAAAGCAAATAGGCCTCATGTCCAGAATCTCCAAACCCTATTTCTAGCACTTGGCATAGACTCTACGCGCTTTACTCCCACTCAGTCCGACATACTCTATGCTGCGTATTTTTCCGAAGCAAACCCTGCTGGAAGTTTCCGGGAGTCAATCACACCGATAAAACGATATGCCTATGATTTGTTACGCTACTATCAAAAAATGGATGATACTACTGATCGAGAACGGATTGATGGAATACTCCCTTCTATTCTCTGGTTTGCTGGCATCTTTGGTGAAGAAGACTCTGCGGAGATAGTGTCTAGGCTCATACGTACCGAGTCCGAAGCCGCTACCCTTCCTAGTTCTCAGATACATCAAAACATCTTTGGCAATAACGCAATAAATACCCTTTCTTCCCGGCGGGAAGGAGAACTTCTTGATACCGCGGTTCGTCTATCTGGTATGCCATCTGTTATCGAGCCGTCTGCTTCTCAAACAAGTGTCGGAACGAAGATTCTCCCGGCGCCCTTGCTCAATAATCATTGACTAGGGGGATTATTTACGACAGCTAGATATCCCTCTCTGAATTCAAGTAGGCATTGTCGTACAGTGGCCTCGATATTGGGTACATTTTTTTCAAAAAACTGCCCGACAGCCGCCTCGTTTGCCTGCGATTCAAGGAGAGCATTCAGTTTCTCAACCTGCTCGTCAGAGAGAGAATTGAGTAATTTCACGTTGATTGCCTGATACATATCCTCAACGAGCATCTTAGCTATTTCTTTCCGGTTTTCAGCAGTTACATACGGGCTATTTTTCTCTTTGATAAGGCTATCTGCAAATTGTTCGAGGGCCATCTCGTCCATCTTGACGGCAGCCTGTCTATCGGTATGTGTCATAAGTACATGGTAATGAAATGGTAAAAAGGTGTCAAGCGGCAGCTGCATATGGAGCAACACCTTGGGCAATTGATGACAGTGTATTATTCACAATAAAATCTCGTGCGACTCCGGTAAATTCTGAACGTGTAGCCAACAAGCCGGGATGCTCCGGATCTATATTTGCATTATCGAGATATTTCCCAATATTTTGCTTTACATATACTTCATCAATGTCACCCTGTGCATCAGCAACCAGGTTATATAGCGCGTAGGCTACCTCGCCGCTATATGCGGTATCACGACCCATTCGTTTCCGCGGCTGTTCCGCGAAGGCCATACCATTAAGCGGATTTCCGTTCTCATCCTTTAATTGGGCTGTTAAAAGTGGCGTACGTGTACTGAATATTTTATTTGCCCCTTTTTCAAATTCACTATGCACCTCGCGCATTATCTGGAAAATCTGCTCCACATCTTGTTCTTTGAAATAGAGCACCATTTTATCGGGTCGATAAAGCTGATCGTCATTGAGCGGCTTCATACCGGTCACTTCTGGATATAGCTTCTCAGGAGTGAGTAATTTCATCTGGATCTCGAGGGGCTCTGTTGGATTAGCACGGTTATACTCTTTGAGTTTCTGGATAACGGCCTCTGCCACCTCCGGTACATGGTCGTTATAGGGATTTATGTACAAGCGTCCAGCAACTTCACTACTTCGTGCTATGGGTAAATAAGTATCTTCCTTAATAAAACTAAAATGCTCATTGCTATGTGCAGGATCTTTCATAGATGCAATGGTGTCATTATATTTTTGCCTCAACTCACCAACTTTGGGAAACCAATTGGCGCCTAATATTGTCGTAGTGGCACTAGGCGGTACATGATATATTTTTTCAATAATATCTTCTTTCACTTTATCTCGTAATAACATCGGGATAAGTTGTGAGACGGTGTAATCGGCTTCCTGCTGGACACTGTTACCGAATAGATTCTGGTATTTGATTTTAAACTTTCCATCACTTTCTTTTGTAATACTAAGGAGTTTCTGACCACGTTCATTATCAAGATATAATGCAATAGCAGCTTGTGTCGCATTGGTAATTCCGTTTGTCTCAATATCTTGAATTTTGTCGTTCATTTCTGATTTAATACGATTCAACTCTTTGATAGTATCAGGAGAAAAAATAGCCAGAGGTGCAGCAGTAATTGCATTCACCAACGCATTGGTCCTACTAGTACTCCACTCCTTCAGCCATTGTGCACGAGCATCTGTAAATACTGTGTCCGCCATAATTAAAGCGAGTTTTGCATCCACTTGGGCAGGATCAATGTTTTGCAAGTATTCCGCTTTGAGCCAGTTTTGCAAGAGATCATCTGAAAAATTCTCGTTCAGCTTGCTCAGCCATTCAGTAAACCTGTCTTTTGTTATATTCAAACCATCAACATCCACTCTTTCTATGCCTCCGGCCGCAGGTCCTCCCCGATTAGCACCTGCAATCGGTGCAGGCGCTGGTGCTCGGTTATTATTCTCTACCCACCCTACCGGGATTTTGGTGTAATTTCCTCGGGTACCTTCGTCTCGATTATCTCGAGCCATGTCGGTATAGTTGAGCGGTACGATCACTTCTTCCAGATATCCCTCTTCTCCTTGATAGCTGAGATTAAAGACGGTGGTGTTTTGTGAAGTGGAAAGATCATAAGTGGTCGTGGTATGAATAGGGGTAAATGAGGTTGGATCTGCCTTTCCTTCTGTCCAGTAAGTGATTTCGGCTGGCATCTTGCCGTGAGGCATACCCGTGATTGTAGCCACAGAATTCAGTATAGTAGTTCCTCCGTCTGTTCGCCGTACAACAGCTTGAATTTTATCTACATTCCACACGCTTCGCTGTCCGCTCAGTTCGGTAGCAATGTCAACTTTTCCTCCATCCATCGGTGTGTCGCCTGCTGCGGCAAGAGCATCTTTATCTACCAGCATTCGGGAAAGATCGCCATAAGAGACGCGCGCTCCTGAATCAGATGTGAAGAAATGGGTCGTATCATGGGGATCGAGGGTGAGGGTACCATTAGCTCCAACGGGTACAAAAATTCCCCCTTGGGCAGGATTTTGGAAAGAGAAATAGAAACCGGCACTCATAGTGGGAGTCGGATTTGCTGCCAGTTGAGCAATATTTACTTCCGGAGGATTTAATCCGATCCCGGTAGATATACCCATGTGTGATATATCTAGGATCATTCTGTCAGGTTGGCCCTTATAGGTATAAAGCATGAGTTCGTTTTTATCAGGAAAATTGGTGCCATTCGTATACGAACCCATCTGGTCAACATGGGTATTCAACTTCTCAAACACCGCTCCACCGCTTGCCTTCTCTCCCTGCAGTTGGGTGACTATATCGTGAACTGCTCCTCCATGATCGACCGAGATGCTTGTTCCGTTCATATTAAGATGAAAATCGCGTTTGAGATAGAAAGCGAGCTGATCCATCTCAGCTTTATTAGAAGGATCAAACGACTGCCCATACATACTGAGAAGAGATTCCTCATTTCCATTTACCGTAATTCGATCAATATTTCCTTGTACCAGTCCTGAGGAACCGAGTTTGATTGCACTTGGAGTCTCCACTCGTACCGTCTCGACACTTGTTGGATTGAATTCGTTGGGATTAGTATATTTATACGGATCGGTATCGGTCGCCGTGAGGAGCGTTTTATCAG
>JAAXWV010000002.1:14440-24611 GCA_013334845.1 Candidatus Roizmanbacteria bacterium
GAGCCCTGCCCGTCGACTTTGATGCCAAGCTGTTCAAAAGCACTTTTCGTAGCAGCATTAAAGTCTGTGCCGGAACTATTGAAGCCAAATCCGTCTTCATTGAGGTTGAAATATCTTCCGCTCGGCGATACCATATCAAGGTTCTCAGTAATCTTAAATCCTTGTGGTATTCGGAAGCTGACAATGGAATTATCGGGCTGACGCCACTGATATTCCTGAGGTGCAACCCCGGTAGGAGCTATTGAATTTCCCTCGCCTCGGAATACATTACTTATCAAGCCCGGTGGCCCATGGAAGAACGCGTGCCTCGCCTCACTGAATAAGGTACCACCTACGATAGTGCTGACGCCCACACCGAGGAACCGATTTGCTGCCTTGCCAACATAAAGCCATCGTGCCGCCCGATCTTTGGCTTGCAGACTTTTTGACACCGTATCTATCATCTGATCGCCAGGCATATTAAGTTCATCTCTCAACAGTGTTAAGCGGTCCGGCACCGTTCCAGTTAGAAAATTATTTGCATACACTTCAGTCACTCCTTGTATGATATCTTGGATTCTCCCCACCGGCATTTGCTCCCCATTAGCAGGTTGTCTGTACTTTTGAAGGAGCTGGTCTTCCAGATCCGGTCGCAATCGTATTATCTCGTTGACGCGCTCCAGTACTTCGTAACGGACGCCATTAAGTGTTTCCATTTGCGCATTTTCCGACAATGCTGAGTCAAATTTCAGCAAGCGGCGTCGTCGATCCATACCTACCTGGATACGGGCCGCCGATTCCCCGAGTAGTGCTATGGCTTTCCTAACATCATCGGGCGTATAAGTGCTAATTTCACGCATGGGAGAATTGAGTTTGGTCGAATCACTAAACAGATTGGTCGCATTCATGAGATCTGTAGTCAGATCTTTTACCGAACGCTGATCAGCAATAAACTGCTGAAGTTCGACTTTGTCAGTCGCCCCATAGAGCCCGCGGATGAGCTTCATCGCTCGTCCCATTTTTACCGTATCTTTAGAAAAAACTACACCTCGTGAAGCTTCAATTTCTGTAATTTGTTTATATCGATGAACCCGGAATCCCTCTTTGACAGCCGCATACAACCCAACGCTGAGCGCAGTCGCTCCTACTGCCACCGCTAATGGCACTGCTCCAGCACTCGTCACTACTGCAAGAGGGGTCGATATGCCAGCCAATGCAAATGCGTGCGCCTTAGTCGGGTTAAGCGGAAGTACTGAAGTAAGCCACGCAGTTGCATAGCCTACCGTAAACTCATTGAAAGCAGCAGATCGTAGCATTGCACCAGACCCTCTCGCGATATTTGAATTGGTTATATTATCAATTGCTCCTGCTATATTACCGGCAAACTCAGGTCGCATTCCTCGAAGACGAGAAAAGACCCGTTCACGCATACTCACCGGTAAACCAGCGTTTATCTCAGCTTGGTTGGCTACAAATATCTCAAAATCAAGTTTATTGCTTTGATAGGCTGCCTGAAGATAATCGGAAAACTTGTTATTGGGGGGAGCTAATGTAATTCCCTTATCCTGGAGCATGGCGATATACCCATCTTTATTGGTACTAAAGTAATCGGCAATCCGTTGCATATTAGTGCCAACTGTCGCAAAAGCCTGCGTAAACCCTCCAAATCGATTACCCAATCGATCCTGGAGACTGCGCACTTGCCCATTGGGTAACCGTACGCCCCCGCGTGCCATATATGCATCGATTCTCACTCGCATTCGGTCTCTATTGTATTCCTGTCGTTCCGCAGCGGTTAGTCCGGAAGGCACCTGAGCGATATCTCCATTAAGATACTCTTTATAGATTGCAAAAAAGTCGTCGATAAGACCATCTTTCAAAGCACCATCTTCCAGTTGTTCTCTTGTTTCCCTATTGACATTGATTGCAATATTTTCATCGCGAATAGCTAAACGATTCGCAAAGCTTTCAAGTTCGTCCCACTGCTGTCGCTTCTCCTTCAGGAAAGCTTGTCTAGTATCATTGTCTGCTACAGTTCCATCTTTTCCTTCTAGTACTTGATAATCACCCATGCCGCCCGACTCAATGCGGCGCGCGCTATTCCTGAGCCATTTCTCTGCTTCTATCCGGTCAGTTGTCTGGAACCCGGCTAGTGAAGCGAATAAGTTTTGTGCCGCGTCGATTGTACCGCGCCGCAGCCAGTTTCTTTTTTTAACTGCATCTTTCCCGAATTTAATTGCCTCGTCATACAATTGATCGCTTAAAAGAGGGAGATTGGCCCTTTGCATCATATTCAAGCGCTGCCGACGCTCACGTTCCCGAAATACTCCTGAAAGAAGAGAGTTTTGATAAAAACCAGTGGCAAGTTTGCGGAAAAATCCTCGCTCCTGCTGACGCGTCTCCAATGCATGCTCTATACTCGTCTCTGCGGCAACCCGTTGATGCCGGGTATCCACCCCATAGCTGAAAGCGATCACCGTACTCAACGACATCGGAATCTCATTGTGCTGATCACCTTCAGCGTCTATCACCGGTGCATATTCTGGATGTTCTGAAGCATCTGGGTTAACTTGATTACCAGCCACGTTCAGATTCTCTCCTTTGGGAAGAGGACTATTCTCCGGGATCTCGCCATCAGGATCACCTGCTATCTTTTCCAGATTTTCTCCTGCCGTGGCAGTGGGGTCTAAACCAAGATCTATGATGTTACTTTTTTTACGATAGACTATATCAGCAGCACTCGCCTCATTCTGCAGTTTCATCGCTTCAAGAGACATGATTATGTCGCCCTCTATTTTGTTACCCAATTTTTGAAGAAGCGGAGGCATGGAATCAAGAAGCGCCTGTCTATCATTGTCCTGTTCGGAATCCGGTTTTTCTACCAGTTTCTCCAAAAGCAGAGAAACTACACGCTCTTTGTAAGCTTCTAGTGTCTCGTCATTCTTTTTTTCATATCCCTTCGGCCCCTTTCCCTTCGATAATTCAACTAGCCACTTGTTTGTGGCAACGTAGGGGTTTACCGCTAGTTCGTACGATTTACCATCTCGTGCTTGTTTAATTACCACTTCTGTAGTATTGTTGCCGATGCTCGACCTGTTATTCTTAGGTATTTGTTTAGCAGGGATTTTATATTCTGACTTTAGCTCATTCGCTGTCAAGCCGGGGAAGGTTGATCGAGCATTGTAATCGCCATTCTTCAGCTCGCTTATCTTTACCGGAGGCCGTGTTGTGTCATTAGACCATCGAGGAGTCTCTTTGCCTCTCATCGGAGCTTTAAAACTCTGTGTTTCTGACTGCTGTGGTAGGTCTTTCGGGGGCATGATACATATTACTGAGAAAAGCAGAGAAAAATCAAGCTTAAATATAATAATATAAGGCTTCCTTAAGCCTATAATGTTTTGAGCTTGACTCGAGCCTCATAAGAATGGTCTAATGTCGTATTACTCTACTATTGCTATGAACGGTGAAACTGCCAATATTGAACCCCAATCTCCCGCCGAGAAACAGATAAATTCCATCGTAGACAGAGTAAATAAGATAGCACATCCGGATCCTCCCAAAGCCTTAGACGGAAATAATACCGCAGCAAAGCCTTCCCCTATGCTCATCGATGAAGCGCGTAATAAATATTTAAACATGAAGTCGTCATCCGGAGTATCGATGCTCATAGAAGCCGATTCATCACTACCAAAGCTGGTAAAAAAAGTTCTAAAAGGCACTGACCCGCGATATGATTCTACGAATCTCGGAAATGATGATGAAGCTCGACTTGATTTAGTTGAGCAGCTTATCCCTGCTATCGCGCAAAATCCGGATTTTCAAGGCGATATACCTCGAGAAGATCTCCTCGCGTGTCTTCAAATCATTGGCTATAGCGCTGGCGAAACAATGATCTATGATTTTATCCTAAACGAATCTGTGCAAACACCACCGAAAGATGATTTCTACCAGCGTACCTTCATACACACTGATAAGGAACGTGGAAAACTTCATTCTGCATATACCTATGAGGGTTTCGATACCGTCCTCCTCGGCCCCAAAGTTGGCATCCGTCATGTAAAAAGTGAACCTATCAAAATAGATGAAAACACCAGTCTCTTTTATGATACGCTTTTCCAAGAAATGAAAGGCAGATTGTACTCAAAAGATGATGGAGTTAGAAATGCATTCGCAAGTGATTTAGTAAAAAAAGCCAGCAATGAATCAATGGACTTAGTAGATAAAATTGAAGAATTAAGCACAGCAAGTATAACTGATTATTTAAAAACAACCAACCATTCAAGTCTAGATACAGCTTTACTCAATACAATCGACTCTATTATCGAACGCAACATGAGATATATTCATAAAATAGATAGTTCGGGACTGGAAGCAATTCGCGGATACGAAAAAATCTCCCCAGCAAAACTAATTGACGCAAATACACAATACCGCAAAATAGCGTCAGGAATTGATCAGAACTACTCTCAATTGATCGCTGTCAAGAAGCGTATTGCTTACGATATCGCGAATAATAAGAATCCATCAGGTTCCGATTTAGATGAATACAAGAAGGCTGTGATTTGTGTTTTTAATGATACTCAGCCAACTGTCGCTGATCTTTTATCTACTTCACTGACATTAAAAGAGCGGGAATATTGGCAAGCCCAAGATCCTGCTACCCGAGAGACACTACTTATTCAAATTTACGATCAATTTCAAAATTGGGGTGAAGTAATGTTCGGTACCGAAGGCCCCAAACGCCTTGCAGAAGTAGAGCTCAAGCTGGGAGTAGCCTTCACCGACATTATGATTCCTCCGGAGGAGCGCTTTGCCAGAATTAAGTTGGAACATGAATTGCAACAATATCGTGCGCGCTACCCTCTTGCGGAGCACAAAGGGAAATTAGATCGTGAAGAAAAAGCAGAAGCAATTCTAAAAAAACTTTCCAACTATTTGAGTGATGACACGTTCAATGTGAACGGGGAAAACATAAATTATCAGCAAGCGCTTGAGGCTCTTGAGAAGATGCGCAGTGACGAACAACTGGCCGTCCTCACTGCTAACGATGTAAAAACAGACGGTCAGAAATACCAGGAGATCAATACTCCAGAGTTTAGAAAACTCCGTAAAGATACCGAAAAACGAAGTGAAAAACTTGTGAAAGACAAGATGAATGCTCTTGAAGCAAATGCTCAGTCGGTGATAACGATGCTGAAAGCTGCCGGAATCAAATTTTCAGATGTAAATATTGAGACGGAAATTGCAAACTATCTCAATAATGAAACTATTCAGCAAGGAGCCGAAAAAGATGGTGGCATGCTCGAGCTCTTAACCGATGTTATTCACGGATCCGTAGACGACAGATTAGTTCGAAGAATCCTTTCCGATGGACGACGCGTCGCTCGTTCATTGATCTCTCTCCAGGTGAAACGACCCGATACTAATCCGCGAGATCTAAGAGACCCGAAAAACATAACCAACAAAGATCGGGAGAGTCAATACGCCGGACATGCTAGTAAGATTCTCCTTGATGGTGATTATCTGTCGATGGGGTTGAGTGGTATTGATTTTCTGTATCGAGCCGGACAGCATGAAACAGCCTATAAACTCCGCGACCCAAAAGGGCCTATCCTCCCCCCTTCCCCTGACAAATACCTATCCCGACTCTCCAAAACTATCGATGTCTATGAAGACGTTGACACCATAAATCCTAGCTTCATACCTCCTGATTTTTCATATGATGAGGGTAATAATCCCTTTATCCCCCCGAAAATAGAAGCTATACCAGAAGATTTAGGATTCGATCCATCAATAGATCCTCTAGAAGAGTTGGATCCATATGATGATGAGCCAGTGGTTTTTGGGGCGAACCCATTTGAGACACGTGAAGACGTGTCTGCTGTCGAAGAAGGGGGCGATCGGGATACGTTAATTAGTGAGTCGAATAGGGAATTAAAATTGGCATTACAGAAATCGCAGTATGCTTACGATGAAATTTTCGACGGTAAGCCACATAATTTTTCTCAAATAGTATACTCACTGAATCAGGAGAATGATCAGCAAGTAAATAAACGATTAGTCATAGAAATAATGTTGAAAGCTCTCGGTAAACCAGCTGAAGAAGCTAAGGACTATTTTATTGACAACGATGGCGGTAGTGTTACGTATATTCGTCTAAGTAAACTTGACTCGTTAATTAATAAATATTCGAAACTCGTCTCATCTACTCCACCCCCAGTAGTCGAAGCTCCTGCAGCGATTCAATTAGATATATCAGAGCCGGTACTTGAAACAATAGAGCCTCTTAAGAAAGTGCTGCATATCGACGTTCCCCATCGACAATGTCTATCTGTTGAAAAAGGGGTTTATAAGAGCACCAACAGCCTCACTCCCGACATTATCGTTAAAACTGATGTTTTTGACATAGGTGGAGACCCTTTCCACTTCATTACCTATATAGATGCACCCTATTTGCGTGAAACTGTAGCTGATCAAGACCATCATCAAGCACGATTAATAAACGCTCAGCAAATTATTAACGCTTTAATGAAAGATAACCTGGACATAAACTTTATTATCCAAAGGCTTATCAACAATTGTATGGATGAACAGGTTCTTCCGACTGAAGATGATTTGACGAACATGGGAAATGCGCTCCAATACAAACAGACCTCAAACGTAGTTAAGACATGGAGAGATCATTTCGATAACATACATGAAAGTATATCGAATAATTTACATACAGTGTTTTCGAGTTTAAAAAAGGAAATTACAGACGGCATCACGAGCTCAGTGAATACTAACAGTATCATTGATGTCAGTGTCTCCGATTCGCCAATAGAACTACAAAAAAAGGCACTAGGCCTGATTTATGATACCCATGGACAATACACCGGCAATCAAGTAGTTTGTATTGAACCAGTCATTTCCACGGAAATAACAAGAGGATTACTTAGATCAACTTCTAAATCCCAAACCACTGGATACAATTTAACTTTTTCATATAAACAAGACGGTAACAAGGAGGATGCCACGTTCATTTCGCTCACTTTAAACTATAACGCTGTGCAAGCTATTAAGGCCGCTCGCGATAAATTACCCTCTACAGATTTTAACAACTTAATGCAAACCATCATTAGAATAAAAGCTACGGAAAATACAGTTTTTGCATCTTCTGCTGCGCTTGATTTCAGTAAAACAAACTACACAGTCCTCCTCGATCTCGGCGCAGTTCCTCCGCCTTCTGGTGGAAAAGACACCGAACCAAGTAAAAAAAAAGAGTCTGAGGCAGATACATCAGAACTTGCAATTCAACCTGAAAAACCAGCTCAGCAGCATTTCGTAGCGAAGCACGCAGATATACATATTGTGCCCCTTCCTGAAAAAGTTAGAGAAAAACCTTCGCCACTCACACGAACTGAACTTACCCAACAAGCACAGCAATTAGCTCAAGAAATCCGTGCAAAGGGAGTGCACAGTATGGTCAGATGGTTTAAAAAGGGAGACCGCTATCTTGTCACTGAAATGGATGAAGAATCTAATAAACTTCCTCCCTATGCTGACAAAATATATCGACTACTCTTCCCCAAGGACCAAATTGATCAGGTTCAGATAGTCCAGATTAGCCCCTATCCACCTCAATCAGGATTTCGACTTCCTTTCTCCAAGCCGAAGAACAACGATCGTCACGTGCAACTTACTATCAGCACTCCCCTGTCAGAACATCAGGCCGTACAAACACTTAATCTCATACTTCCAGCTACGCTTTCAGACAAAATTATGACGATCCGTGACGATGAAGGCAGTGAGGCTCAGTACCCCGAGTTTATGAGACTACTCGCAAGCGAGCTGGGATTTACTCCTCCTGCCGGCATAGTGATTGACCGACAGGTAAATATGGATGGTGGAAGAGCGAAAGAAGTACAACCATTAAGCATTGCCCGCAAAAATAATGAACAATCACGAAAGAAGTTTCTCAAACTAACTGGCGGCTCGTTACTCGGTGGCATATTCGCGGTTCCGTTTCTTAACCAAGCACTTTCAAAGCCAGATAATCGAATGATTGAAACTCACCTCCCTGGAGAGGAAGCGGGTACTTCAACTATAACTGCCTCCACAGTCACTCCTCCCCCTACTCCGACCGAACTTCCCATGCTGGAACTCGATCTTCAATCGTTTCCACCCCGAGATATATATCGTCCAGCAAAAGATGACTCAGACAATCCAAATAGATTTATAAACAGAATACAAAACGGAGATACCTACGAAGTTGCAGCTGAATATGTGAACAACTTAAACAAAGATATACTTGATCGCACTATTTGTGTATCCACTACCCCATGTTTTATTGAGGAAATTAAACGTGTTCCCACTAATACTTCTTCTGAACATCCACGAACAGATTTTCTGGCACTAGGCGCTAAAGCACAGGCAGAAGCCATCGTTGACTACGCCAGACATCAACTGGGAGATCGCGATTTTCAGCGAACAATAATTGGTTTAAACCCTACTTACCATTTTCAAGACATAGAGCTCAAGGGAGCTTTCGACATGTATCAGTATGCTGAACTGCTTGCTGTCCACTTTGGTGAACTGACTAGTTATCAATGCAGGGCGATTATCACCCGTGAGCAGAATCTTTCAGAATCAGGCGAAGAACAAATTCGTAACACTTTGACAGTAATAAATAAAGATATGCGTATTGAGCAATTCCGCCGGGCGCTCTTTCAAAAACAGGTAGAGAAAATACTCGCAACAGAAAAAGATCCAGACGGCCAACCCCTCAAATTAGAAGACCTCAACATTATTTATATCACTCTTCTCCCCCAATCTACTCCAAGCGCTTTTAGTATCGAAGGCACACAGACACGCATCGGCAGCGAGTCAAAGATGGACGAATCCAAGTGGCAAAAAACTCGAGAATTAGCGTACGCTCTGCACATATCTGCAATTAATGTATACAATCGTCTTCGTAATAAAAAACAACTGGCGCGAATAGAAGACGTTCTTACTAATGTGATTGATCCAAGTCTCGACGACTCCCTCATGCTCAGTAAATGGCCAGAGCCGGGGCAGTAATCGGATAGAAATTAGGCAGCACCTTGCATCCTGCTTTCTTTGTTTTTTTTCTGTGCAGCATTCATCGTAACAAAAAGCAGCAAGAGAAATAACCCACCACTCACTTTTGCCATCTTTTTATAATCAGGGTGTTTCGTGAGATCAGTCATCTTTTCTATTTCTTTCTTTGCACTGCTGTCTATCACGCCACTATTTACCAATGCGTCATAAAAAAGATTTTGTGCTTGTTTCCGCTCTTTTCTGAATTCTCTAATTGAATCATTTGTAGCCATTTCTGCTTCAGTCATAGTAAAGTCATCCAAATATGTAGACATGGTGTCTTTCAGCACTCCGAGGGGGTTTTTGGCCATCGCTGTAATATCCGCTTCTTCCAGTGAATTGTTGTTGGGATCGACTTTATGCAGTTCATATTTAATTTTAAGCACCTGTTCTATAAGCTGGTTTCGATTATTACCTCCATTCGCTGAGTTTATTTCATCGCGTTTTTTCTGCAATTCATTTATTGTCTGCTGCATCTTTTTTTCATCTAGTGAAGGAGAACTTTTTTGGTCTTTTATCAACCGAGCCGTCTCCATTGTTAATAAATCATCGGTGTGTACAGCAATAAGGACGTCGTATGCATACATTTGCTCCTTAGGCGTAGAGTCTTTATGTGTAGTTACGTCCTTTATTTCATTCATTGCGCTCTTTGCCCGTTTGCCGATTTGTTGCTCACGACTAGCTGCATTTTTGTATGCCGCCTCATTACGATCAGAGGCTGCTGACACCTTGCGTTGTTCTAATTCACCTATGGTCATAGCACCAGAAACCACTTGCAGAAGTTTATGGTTCAGCTCTTTATCTTGCATCTGTAACCTGCCATTCCTTATATCGTCGAGGATGGCCAACGCCTTCGTCACCTCCGCATCCAGCTGTACCGGATCTTTGGAGGTATTTGTCTGGTCTTGATCTGTACCATTTTCTTGTCCCTGAACTTTTTCTCCTGATGTTGCAGATGGAGTCGCTTCCCCAGGTGTTGTTGCTGCTGGCTGAGTTGGCTGCGCAGGCGTCTCAATGTTGGCAGTTGCAGGTGGAGTCGCTACTGCTGAAGCATAGGGAGAAGCGGGTGTTATTGATGTTTTCGCATTAAGGT
>JAAXWV010000380.1 GCA_013334845.1 Candidatus Roizmanbacteria bacterium
TAATTCGATCACAGCATCCCTTTTAACTTTTACCCAAGGCATCAAGTCTATTGTAGGGCAAGAACGATAAAATGAAATTACAGGATTGGATTTATGCTTTTCGATATTTTTCACGCCTTCTTCAATTCCAGAATATGAGATTACCCTGAATTTCAAATATTTAAAAGATACCCATGACACAATTGTGCGTTCACTCCAAAAGCTTGCGAGATAATCGAGAACTCTTTGTCCTGAACCAATAAAGTCATCTATAAATATTATCTCATTGCACTTTTCGGCCTTAATCTCTTCTAAAGAAGGGTGATTTAGCGCCTTTCCAGAAGACTGCTTACAAAAATTCCTTATCATGCTGGCAACGCGGGCTTCACTTCCATGATCATTGCCTCTATTTAAGGAATCAAGAGTTGGACCGTTGTTCGTCAAAGTCATTGCCTGCTTAAAAAATGAGATGTCTTTTTCCACTTCACGCACAGCAAAAAGCGCAACTTTTCCTTTGACCGCATTGACTTCGATCTCAATTAGTGTTAATAAATTTCTCTCAAACTCGTTGTGAGAAATGAGAGTTAGACCTGTTACAAGCTTTGAGGCGTTCTCCCGATCTTCATGGTCAAACTGGCTTAGCCACTTAACTCCTCTGTCCGTATACAACAAATTTTTTATTCTGTCGTATTTCTCCATATTTATAGGCAATAATTCATATAGCTATTTGATTATCTCCTCAAATACTACAGAAATAATCAACGGTCAAAACATCACTATAAATAACTAAAATATAAAACGATAACAATCTTTTTCTTTTAACGAGTTTCTTTCCTGATGCCTAATCCCTAGTGAACTATGTTTTCGACAGACCGTCGATTACCTTGATTATTAGGTCAGCAACCTGTTCGCTATTGAGCGCTCTCTATCGGCCGCAACAGGCTTTCTGATTTTTGGTAATCACCATTACTCCCTGCTCCCGCTCTTTGATCAGGGATTGTTCGAATTCGGTAAAAGCACCCATAACTGAGAGCTTTAAACTATTCGAAATAATATATCAAACAAGCGCACCTGTTACACATCAAATTGTTAATACCTTAATATTGCATAACGGAGTTTGCCCGGTTTTCAGTAATACTTTTTCTCGAAAATCCTCCTCAAGCTTAGAGGTATATTCTATCGGTGTTAACCCGCCCAAAGCACTCTGAGTTAGGTTCGTATTGTAATCAACCCCTCCATTCTTCTAAGAGCTTTCGGGCATGTTCCAGGCTTAAAAACCAGACGGCACTATGGCACTCGTCACGTACCGTCCGGTTCAAGCTTTCTAAAAGGGTTGTTTACAGGTACCGGATCTGCTAAATTCAAGTTTGACGCCGTTTCTATCGAAACAGCTATCCAAGTCTTTACCTGTGAATTCAGTCCCGTTTTCTTCCGTAATGACATCCGGCAATCCTTTCATCCATCCAAGCGGACGCGGCTCTCTGTCTACGAGACCGCTATCTAATCCGATATCTTTCAGAAGAGCATCTTATAACTCAACTTATAAAGTAATTTATTGCATTCATTTTTCAGTATTTCTGCGCACAAATAATCACACAAAAAAAGTCACCACAACCGGCAGAAGAGGTTCATAGTAAGCTCTTCGTTTTCAATTTTAATACCTATAATGTATTTTATCATAATTAAATACCCCATTCTGACAATATCAAT
>JAAXWV010000108.1:0-2331 GCA_013334845.1 Candidatus Roizmanbacteria bacterium
TTCACGGCAAAACCATGATTCTGCGTAGTAAGATAACATCGCTTGGTGCCAACCAACTGACATGGCTGATTTTGTCCCCGATGTCCGAACTTCAGTTTATAGGTATCTGCACCCGAGGCAAGGGCCAAAATCTGGTTTCCCAGACAAATCCCCATCACAGGCTTTTTCAACTCGAGTGCCTTTTTAACAATCTGAATGGTTTCCGGCACCTTTTTGGGATCGCCCGGCCCGTTGGATATTACAATTCCATCAAACTGTATGTTATGTGCAATAACATCATAGTCCCACGGTACAGTAATGACTCGCACTCCCCGCTGAAGGAGATTGCGGGTAATATTTTTCTTCGCCCCGCAGTCGATAAGAACAATAGTCTTTTTCCCATCTCCCATAGTTACCGGCTCTTTGACTGAAAACATTGCCACCAGATTGTCGGTGTTTGGATCATGAAATTCAATATCTTTGTCAAAGATAATCTTTCCGAGAATTGCGCCATTGTCACGCAAACGCTGTGCCAATGCCCGGGTATCTTTTACTTCCAAGGCAGGAATTCCTTCTTTTTTGAACCACTCCGAAAGTGTTGTTTTACTCTGAAAATGAGAGGGAGTGTCGATGTAATTTGACACAATGACGCCCGAAGCTTTTATACTTTCCGATTCCCAATATTGAGAATGGGGAACGCCATAGCTTCCGAGAATAGGATAGGTGAATACGAGAATTTGTCCAGCAAATGATGGATCGGTAAGACTCTCCGGATATCCGACCATCCCCGTTGAAAAAACTACTTCTCCCGGAGTTGCTCTTTCCGCTCCGAAACTGACACCCTCAAGAATAGTCCCGTCTTTTAAAATGAGTTTTCCATTCATAATGTCGTATCTTTAAAGTTTTCCCATAATAAGGGCGATGAGTGCCATCCGAATATACATACCGTTTTTCACTTGATTCGTAAGATAAAGCGCTCGCGGATCACTGTCGATCCGGTTGTCAATCTCGCCTACTCGAGGGAGTGGGTGCATAATGACCATCTCTTTGTTACCCCGCTCTTTTAGCAATTCAGGTGTGACAACATAACGATTCTTGACACGTTCATACTCTTTAATATCTGAAAAGCGCTCTTTTTGCACTCGTGTCCAGTACCAAAATTGACAGTCTGTCGGGATTTCCTTTTCAGTCTCCAACTGAGTAAGCTTAATGCCTTTTTTAGTGAATTCTTTCATAAGCTCTGGGGGCAAACTCAGTTCTGGAGGCGATAATAAATAGAGTTCGTTCCCTTCAAACATCGCAAATGCCTTAATGAGTGAGTGCACTGTTCGGCCATACAACAAATCGCCAGCGATAACCCCCTTCAAATGGTCGACTCTGCCGAAACGCTGAAAGAGGGTAACCATGTCGAGAAGTGCCTGGGTCGGATGCTCTCCAGACCCATCACCAGCGTTCACAACCGGAGCATGAGCAGCCTGTGCAGCTCGAATGGGGGCACCGGTCATCGGGTGGCGCATAATAATTATATCGCTGTAATTTTCAAACACCCGAACTGTATCTTCAAGTGTTTCCCCCTTGACGGTGGATGAGGTGGTGGTAGGGTTCTGATACTCGACAGTTACTCCTCCGAGGCGCTTGATAGCTGCGGCAAACGAAGAGAACGTGCGGGACGAGGGCTCAAAAAAAAGGAGTGTTGCTAACACTCCTTTGAGAATATCTCCTCCTTCGTTTTTTTGAAGGAGATCGATAATATGTTGGGTAGTCCTGAAAATAATCTGAATAGAGAGAGGATCAAGTTGGTCTATACTTATAAGGTCTTTTTTATAAAAAGACTGGTTTATGGAGGCCAAATTTTTTATGCTCATTAAAACCTTAGTCTATCAGAGCTTTTTTTGTTTTGCAATGAGATCAAAATAGATCAGAGACATGATATAATTCCCCTTAGGCGCGGTGTTGGAATGGCAGACAAGTCAGTCTCAAAAACTGATGGGGGCAACTCCGTGAGGGTTCGACTCCCTCCCGCGCCACAAATTCTCACTCTCTCGTCTTACGATAGTGAAAGGCAAACGTAGCTCCGCCAATCACCAATAGTGCTAAAGCGGTAGACAAATCCATCACTTCTCTCCTTTTTCTCTCATCCTCCAGCTGGATTTCACACTCTTTTTTCGCAGCCTGCTGAGTAGTTATATCTTGCATTGTTGCTCCTGTCTTGCCGTCAGGAATCGCCTGAACAGGCGGATACATTGAACTACACCGTGTCTCTTCGTATTGGTTCAGATAATATTTGGAAAAGAATAATTTTTTCGTCGTATATTGGGTGAATTGGAACAAGCCAGCGAGAAATAGAATGAG
>JAAXWV010000108.1:2341-5233 GCA_013334845.1 Candidatus Roizmanbacteria bacterium
TGCTCTTCCGATCTTTAGATTTTTTGTGTCAGTTGCCATATAATCCATAATACCACAATGCTTATTTTATTAATCGTTTTAGCCTCATTTTTTATCGTCACAGCTCTATTCGCTTTTCCCGTTCTCTCCCCTATTCCCTACTTTCCTTCAAACAATAAAGATATCCACCTTATTCTACAGGCACTTCAACTAACTGACGATCAGGTAATTATAGATCTCGGTGCAGGAGATGGGATTGTGATATTTAAAGCCGCGGAAGAAGCCACACGAAAGAAATTCAATACGCAGTTTGTTGCGGTAGAAATCAATCCAATCTTACTCATCATTCTCCACCTTCGCCGCCTTTTCCACCCAAACAGAAGAAACATCCACATTCGAAGAACCAATATGTTTACCATCACCAAGAATGGTTTACCCATTTCCCCATTTTTAAATTCTCAAATTCTCATTTATCTCTATATCTCACCCTGGTTTATGGAGAAAGTGGTAGCTAATGCGCGTAAAGAATTTGACGATTTCAGCATAGTTTCTTATTTATACCCTTATAAAGGCGAGAAAAGCACTCACACTCTTCACGGCGTACACGATGTATACCGGTATGAGATAAACACGAGACGAAGTATGAAGTAATATGTAAAATTACCTTATGTTACCTCTACCACTTACTCAACTCGACACAACCTTAACTTCCTTCATTAACGTACTTATCCCTCATAATGCTTTTTTCAACTCAGTTTTTGCCTTTTTATCAATCAGTAATCGCGACTTCCCCCTCTGGATCGCTATTGCAGTCGTCCTGTTCCTCATGGAAGAAAAGCACAACAAAAAATTCTTTCTCTACTTTTTAGTAGCCTTTTCAACCACCTTTTTACTTGTCAATATCGTAATGAAAAACGTTGTTCAGCGCGCGAGGCCTGCCGTTCCGATAACGAGTACTTACCATTGCCCGAAGGACTATAGTTTCCCCTCCACACACGCCGCCAGTGCCTTCGCAACCGCCACGATTTTGGCTGCCTTTGATCCGAAACGACGCGCCTATTACTTCATTTTTGCCGGTTTGGTTGCCCTCTCGCGAATCTACTTATATTGCCATTTCTTTCTCGATGTCCTTGCGGGGGGAGCGATTGGAACAGCCATAAGCTATCTTACCCTCTGGGGAGCTCATCGCTTTCACACCGATAAAAAAGGAGATTAAATACTGAGATTATTGTGTTCGACACCAAAGAAGCGCACCCGATCTCCTCGGAACATAAGATCTATATCACCTACCGGCCCGTTACGATGTTTGGCAATTGAAAGCTTCATCATGCGTTTTGAAGCATCAGCCAGTTCATCGTTTTCTTCTTCACTATAAATAAACATAACGACGTCTGCATCCTGCTCGATAGCTCCCGATTCTCGTAGATCAGCGAGTTGCGGTTTCTTTACTCCTCTCTGCTCCACAGCACGAGAAAGCTGAGAAAGAGCAATAACGGGAATCTTGAGTTCGCGGGCAAGATTTTTCAAACCCTGAGAAACAAAGGACACCTCCTGAACCCGAGATTCAAATTTTCGCCCGGCATCGGCGAGCTGCAAGTAATCAACAATGACCAACTGAAGATTCTTCTCTGCTTTGAGTTTTCGTGCTTTCGTGCGCATCTCAAGGATAGATAGACCAGGAGTGTCATCAATATAAATTGGAGCCTCAGAAAGATCTCCCATAGCCTCCATGAGCCGCTTATAATCATCATCGGTGAGCTTTCCGGTCTTGAGTCGCCAAGCATCAATATCAGCCTGTCCCACTAAAAGACGATCAACGAGCTCTTCTTTGCTCATTTCGAGCGAGAAAAAACCAACAGGCACCTTGTCCTTTGTTGCAATATGGAGCGCGATATTGAGCGCAAATGTAGTCTTCCCCACACCAGGACGGGCAGCAAGAATAATTAAGTTTGAAGGTTGCATGCCTGCCAGCTTATTATCCAAATCACGGAAACCGGTAGGTATTCCGCGCAGCGCATTGTGATTTTTACTAAATTCTTCTATGCGTTCAAAACTCTCTGATAGAATTTCCTTAATTTCGATAAAATCACGATGCATGTGCTGCTGAGATAGGGCAAAAATGTCGCTCTCTGCACTATCAAGAATCATTTTGATCTCTGCCGTCTCGTCAAAGGCCTTCTCTACGGTTCGTGAAGCCATTTCGATGAGTTTGCGTTTAGTATATCTGTCTTTAATAATCTGAGCATAATGTTCTGCATAGGCGCTAGTTGGAACACTATTTATGAGTTCTGATAGGTATTTGCTCCCTCCTGCAGCGTCGATCTCACCTTGCTGTTGAAGCTCATTTTTGAGAGTGAGTAAATCAATAGGCTGTTGTTTTTCAAAAAGTGCGAGCATACCACCAAATATTTTCTGATGTTCTGGCATGTAAAAATGATCTATACGAAGAAACTCTGCGATATTACTAACCAATGAAGAATCCATCAGAATTGCGCCCAATACTGATTTTTCAGCATCAAGATCGTGAGGCGGGACCTTAAATACACTTGACGAGCTGGCCATACAATACAGTTTAGGAATTAGTAAAACCTTAGGTTGTTGCTTCCATTACTACCACTCTCATGGTATCGCTGAGATCTTCTTTTTTGATACTC
The DNA here is from genome assembly GCA_013334845.1 of Candidatus Roizmanbacteria bacterium. Lineage (GTDB taxonomy): Bacteria > Patescibacteriota > Microgenomatia > UBA1406 > GWC2-37-13 > JAAXWV01. The sequence goes on from JAAXWV010000108.1 coordinate 4,975, forward strand.
AGCTTCTGGACAGGAGGTTCGACAGTAGCCCCGATTTTTGTAATAAACTCATCAACGGGAGCCAGATCACCAAATTGTTCCTGATTGAGGGCAGGATTTTTATAGTGCATCGGAATTACCAAACTCGGTTCTACTTTTTTAATAAGCGTAATTGCATCAGTTGAATCAAGGGTGAATTTACCCCCGACCGGTACGATCAAGATGTCTACTTCACCTACCTCATCAAGCTCACTTTCTGAAGGTACAACTCCCAAATCTC
>JAAXWV010000109.1:0-1714 GCA_013334845.1 Candidatus Roizmanbacteria bacterium
TTCTTTTTTTACCATCAATCAGAGTAATGACCGGGTATTTATTTTGAATTGATTTCACCAGCGGCACCGTTTGATCGGTGCTTCCGTCAGAGATGACCACCAGTTCAGAGAGCAAATAATGACCGTTTTTTTGAGATAGTAGGGCGTTTAAAAGACATATAATATTCTGTTCTTCATTAAGAGCTGAAATGCCAATTGTGAGGGTAGGGGTTCTTTTCATATGAATAATTTAAGTGATGCTTCAGCACTATTTTCCCAACGAAAACGGTTTGCCCATTCTACAGCATTGGTTGATAACTTTTTTCGGAACTTAGTGTCTTTCAGTATGCGAGTTATCTCATTAGCAAATTTTTCAACATTCCCATACTCCACAAGAATTCCTGTTGACGGATTGCGTACTGAGTCGCGCAATCCAGGCACATTTGAAGCTACAACCGGTGTACCACAGGCATTCGCCTCAATGCTCGTGATGCCCCAGCCTTCCATATAGGAAGGGTTCACAAAAAGCCATGCCTCCTGATAGAGTCTAATCTTTTCCTCTTCGCTCACTTTTCCCATAAAGGTAAACTTATCGGCGAGTCCAAGCCTTACTACAAGCTTCATCAGCTTACCTTTCTCCTCACCGTCACCTGCGATAATAAATGATGCGTCCGGCAACTCCTTCAAAATCGCTATTGCACTATTAACCAATACATGAAGGCTCTTATACATTTTGAGTCGACCGACGTATAAAATAGTTGGCTTTTTACTTTTTATTCCCGGTTTATACCTCTTTACATCAACCCCGTTGAAGATAACCACCGGCTCTCTATTTGTAAGTTTGTGATCCATAATCTCTTTTTTTGAGGAAGGGGAGACTGTGATTATTTCGGTACTTCTATATGCCCACGGCATTGCTTTTGCTTCAAGGAAAACCGCCAACCACGAAAACGGCGGCCTAAGCGACTTCATAAACACATTTTGATGCACATGATGAATGAGTAAATATTTTTTAGCGCGTGAATAGAGCGGAGTGAAGAAGGGAATCCCGTTTTCACAATCAATAATGGTGTGATATTTTCCCCTGAATTTAACGAGATAATATAAAAGCGCCCAGATGTAGACAAAATAGAAACCGCCCCGACGGACGATCTCGACCCCATCCATAATTTCGTAGCGCGGACAGTGCCCGTCATTTCCACAGAACACAGTGACATTGTGACCAGCCGCTACCCACCGTTTGGCCAATTCATGTATATATACTTCTGCGCCTCCGGCAAACCGGTGACGTGTATCACGCCAGTTCAAAATCAGGATATTTTTACTGGCAGTCTCCGGAGCAATTTTAGATTTAAATTTAAAAACAGCCACAAAATCCCGCAAATTCCTGAAGCTCCACTCCAACGCACCATAGTAAAAATGAGAAAAAAGCATGACAAACAACCGCAATAAACTTGTGACCAAAATGACCGTAACGATGTTTTGGATATTCTTATGAAACAAGAGAATTCCGCCGGCCAACAATGATGAAACGGCGAGAGAGAAATATGATGAATAGTATCGTTTACGGGCTATATCATACGTCAAAATAACATTCGAGATGGTAAAAATAGCGATCGAAAAAGCATACGTTGAAAGATAAGGAAGTATCGTCGTCGCCTTCGAACCAAAAATCAGGGGAATAGTAATATAGCCAAATGGCCCTATTCCGAGAAATATTCCGAGTGTGAGAACA
>JAAXWV010000109.1:1724-5222 GCA_013334845.1 Candidatus Roizmanbacteria bacterium
CAACAACCCCCTGGGCGGCATCCTGCTCTACAGGTGAGAACACTGCTCCCGAAAAGCAATCGATAAAACGCTTTATGAGAATCTTTGTTGAGGCCTTCATTATGCCCCACAAGAGAAAAAATAAATACATTGAGCATTGATCCGAGGAAAAACACCATCTTTCCCACGAGCGACAGGAAAGAATATACGCCGGAAGCACTGGGCGATAAATAGTGATTGGCAAGCAAGATGTCGATCGTGATAAACGAAGTAGCCGACAGGCCGGCAATCACATTAATGGCAAAAAACTGTCGAGGAAAATAGTGAAGCGGCGCGTGTAATATATCGGTAAAACTGAGATTTTTATATACAGCAAGGAAGACAAATAAAAATGAGAAAACAGGCATAAGAATGAGAGGCAGATAGGCAAGGCTCTCCATCCCGAAAAAGACAAGCACCACCACAACCCCAAACTTAGCAAGAGCAGTAATTATTGCGATAACACCAAGGGCTACAAATGCAAATTTTCCCTGAAGATAGCCACTTGAGATAGCTTCCAGAAAGCCTAAACTTAGAACCAATCCAAATAGGAGTACCGGTATCAACTCAGTGACCTGAAAATAATGAGTAGTGAAGGGGATACAGACAAGCCATATCAAAGCGCAAATCATTCCAACCAATGCAAACCGTTTAAATGAAGCGTTAAAAAATTGTTTTGCCGAAGAATCGTCATTTTTTGAAGAGAGATATGCTACACGGTGACTCACCGTATTCCCCAAAGCACCGGTAAAGATTGCGTTGACATACAAAAAAGTGTTTAGAAGAGTGAGAAGTCCAAAATCAGCAAAGGTAAGCACCCGTCCCAGCAACGCATTAAAAATAAAATTGAGCCCATTTACAATCATCATGGAAAATACAAGGAAGGAGCCTGAAGTGAGAATCCGCCGATTAACGTACTTGTCCGTTACCTCAACATGAAGAGGTGTTCTTGCGCTCTGGAGTAATGCTCGTTTCCGATCTATATGAAGCCCGTGAATCGTTTTTGGCCAGTAGTGCGGTTTGGTAAATAATTGAATAAGCGCTTTCCAGGCAGCTATACTCATCGCCAGCCAATAGAAAGGAACCAAAAAAGCATACTTAATGAGCTCATAATGTCCTTTTTTCGCACACCCGATCATATAATAATACATGTATAAAAAATTTCCCATAATGAGTGAAAATACGCCCATGTACAGAATTGGTGCCGGGAAAAATTGAGCAACGATTGGCCCCATTTTCGCCCGTAATGCGAAGTAGAGGAGAGTGGTAACCCACATAAACGGATTCACAAACATCGAGAGAATTTTCCCTCCCACTACAAGCTGAAACGTAATCAGATGAGGCTCTTTCCAGGTATTCGTAAATTGTCCCGGATGCCTCATATGTACAAGGTATGTCTGAATGTATCCCTTTATCCAACGGCTCCGCTGTTGGAACCAGTTCGGAAGATCACTGTTTGCCTCTTCGAGGGTAACCGAATGAATAAGAGCCGTGGAATAACCATGTTTCACCAGACGCATTCCGAGATCGCAATCTTCTGTGACATTGAATGAATCCCAACCTTTTAGGGTGTAAAGGCTCTCTGTTCTAAAATGATTCGAAGTGCCTCCAAGCGGAATAGGAGCACCTATTGACTGAAGGCCAGTGAGTATGAGATCAAACCAGAGAGAGTATTCGGCTGTAAATACCCGGGTAAGCAAATTCTGTTTCGGGTTGTAAAAATTGAGTTTCGCCTGAATACAGATTGTCTTATCAGATACCTTTTGGAAGGCTACTACGGTCTTTTTAAGCTGTAACGGATCAGGCATATCTTCCGCGTCGTAGATTACCAGATACTCACCTGTCGCTTTAGTAAGCCCATAGTTGAGGGCTTTGGGTTTCGTTTTCGGCAGTGAATGGGGGATAACTACAATATCGAAATAGGCAGGCAGCTTCATCTTTTTAATCTTCTCAACTGTCTCAATATCGTCTTCTTCAAGCAGAATCATCACCTGTAATTTGTTTTTAGGATAATCAAGTCCTGACATCGCTTTTACAAATTGGGGTACAACTTCCCATTCTCGATAGAGAGGACACAGAATAGAGTAGCGCGGCATATCTTTTGTATGCAATGCTTCCAGCTCGTCCTTTCCTACATGGATTTCGGGGGTATGGGAAAAGTTGCGGGTAACAAGAAAGAGATTAAATAGCAAATCAGCAAAATACAGCAACGTTATCACAGCAATAAAGGCGATCGCAGCGACATACCAGTTCACCAGAAACGCGAAAATTATCCCAAGAATTATGGCGAAAAATATCAGTTTTTGATGCTCGTATAAAACCAAAAAGGCACTGTCCCGATGATGAAGATTGCTGTAGTGAATAAACTCAACTCCCTTGTAGCGGAAACCCTGATCAGCCCCATTCTTATTGGAAAAATTAACAATGTCCGGCTGGCGAACTCGTAACTTAACAGCCTCCCATCCTATTTCCAAAGACGCTCGTGCAAGCGATATTTTCGGCTTCCCATGAGTTCGATTAGCGAATGATATATTAATAGAATCGATCGAGTAACCTGCCTGGCGGGATGTAACAAGAAACTCTAGATCAAATGACCAGGGACGCGGATTAATCTTAATCTTTTCATAAATCTCCCTGCGAAACACCTTGAGACCCGATTGGACATCACAGGTAAATCCATGAAGATATCGGGCAAATATACGTGAAAAAGTCCGGGAAACAAGACGCCGTATGACGCCCGCTTTAAAATCTTTTCTATTCGCCACGACTACATCAGCACCTATGTCTATTTTCTGAATCATCTGAATAAGTGCTTCCGGAGGATACTGAAGATCTCCATCAATCATCGCAATAAGACTATATTTGGCTTTTGCAAATCCTTCAAGTAATGACTGCGCTTTGCCAGAAGCTCCTTGTTTTAGGTATCCTTTTACCGGATATGAACTCGACAATAATAAGACCTCTTTCATAGTACTATCGAGCGATTTGTCGTCGATAATTATCACTTCATATTTTATGTTATGAGCTTTTAAAGTAGTGTCGATTCTCTCGAGAAGCGGACGAATATTTTTCTCCTCATTCAGGACAGGAACTACCACCGAAATAGTGCTTCTCATTAAGCTATATACGATATTTATTAACCGCTAAATACACATGGCCTAACCCAAAATTAAAAATATAGACATTTTTTTTAAAGATTATGTTAGAAATTGATATAAAATATGCTATAAGGGCATATTTCTTTCATTTTTCTTACAGCACTATATCGCAATTCTTACAAATCAGGTATTAGTTTGTGGTAATGCACTGTATTCAATTTTGGTATAATAGATATTCAAGGCTATTTCGCTCTTTGATACTCGGCCGTCCCAGGTGTGCCCGGTGTCCGCGCCGCCGCCGATCTTCTCGGTGGCCGACCTCGGCTTCATCGTCCAGCGCAGCAGCCAGACGCAAGCCAGGATGTTGACGGTCGTCAATACG
>JAAXWV010000381.1 GCA_013334845.1 Candidatus Roizmanbacteria bacterium
TTCTGGCAAATTCCTAACGAATGAAATTACCATTTCTTTAGCATTCATTTCTTCCATATTATAATAACAAAAACCAGCTTAAAAAACATCTCGAAAATTCTGGAAACCCGTTGGGTAAAAAATACATTCTCTGATTATACAGATTAATTCAATTAATAATTCTTATGATGGGAGGGAAGGAAGAAATTCTGCGTTGATTTAAAAAATCCTCCCTACAAGCCATTTTCTGGAACTTCATGTGCAGCTCCGGTAATCTCCGGTGGATGCGCGCTCGTCAGGCAGATGAACCCAAACGACCCACCACTGGTTGTTAAATCAAAGCTGATGTCAACGGCCACACTGCTTTTTAACAACAAAGCCAACGAATACATTCCACTGATGCTGCAAGGCTCAGGAAGGATGAACGTTTCTAAAGCCATTAAAACAATGCAGTATTTCAATCCACCTTCTGTTTCTCTCAGGGCTGACAGCAAAGGAAAACAAGCTAGTAATGCAGTTTTATTCAACGACGACAAAAATCCTGTCGATGTAACGCTTACTTATTGGTCAGTCGGCAGGAACACGACTTGCGACTTGCCTGAAAAAATTACTATTCAGCCAAAATCCCAGGCAACTTTTGATTTTCTGGTTCAAAGCATAGAAGGCTGCGAGGATGTTCTCGAAGGCATAATTTTTGCCAGAATTGGAAACGAAACCATTCATCTGCCGTTGATTATGGCCACTTCTAAAATAGGTGTATTAAGAAGAATTTCTGATCTGCGTGTCAGCAAACCTGTCATGGACTTTTCAGACACCCTGCCACCAACGATAACATATAAGATAAACTTCGGTTCGTTTGAAAAGAATGTTCCAGGCAGGGACGTCACAAGCAACTTTTCGGCTGGTAAAATCGAATTGAGCAATGCTGATGAAACGCTTGGCATGATAGCCTTTGATGACGACATGCAGGTTGGCTATTATCACAAACAATGGAATGGTCATGATTTTGAAGACAGACTCTTTGCCCCAGACGGCTCATATATTCTCAAAGGCATTGGTCTGGAAACGATTATTGACGGCAGGTGGTCGGTTATTAATAATCAAGGCGACCCTCCGCTGGCCTCAATTAACATAAAGAATTCACCATTAAAACAAACTCCTTTTTTGAAACTCAAAACAGTACCTTCACAACCACGAGTCGGTGAAGAGTTCGAGCTTAGGTTTCTTTGTTCACCGTTTGTTAAAACCGAAGAGGTGAAGTTCGATTTTACATGGGACTCAACTATGATGGAGGTAACGGACACATTTTCACAAACAGCATTTGGAAAAACATCAAATGATGTAAATTTGGACACCAGAATTGACAATGGCAGTGGCAGAGTGTCGGTCTCCTTGAAACCTTCGTCTGCAAAGGACTGTTCTGGCAAGGTTATTTCTTTCAGATGCAAACCATGCAACTATAGTTGGGTTGGGGTTTAATGATAGTTTGATGGTTGATTATGGAATTATTTTAAGAACTACAGATGGTGGTATTACTTGGTATAATCAGCTGACTTTGATCTATTACTACTTTTCAAGTTTATTATTTCACGATGAAAATGATGGTATTCTATTAGGCTATGACTTTTTAGGGCAACAAGCAGTTAATTTCACTACAACAGACGGGGGTCTAAACTGGTCAGAAAATTTGCTAG
>JAAXWV010000110.1 GCA_013334845.1 Candidatus Roizmanbacteria bacterium
ATTCCAACCTCAGTGCCTGTGCGTGTTGCTGAGCCGACATCAGTACCATACTATGCAACAAGTCCCACCTTAACACCAAAATTAGTTATTACTAAAGTGCCCACGCTTGTGCCTACAGCTGCAGTTACGCTTACACCAACTACTCAAGCTATTCCTTCACCTGTAGTGACACCTACACCGCACAAAAATATTTTTGCGACGTTTTGGGAATGGGTCACCCATTTATTTAGTAAACAAGCTAAACATTAATTAATCCCACTTAATTCTACCAATCGGGGAGGTAATGGAATATTGCAACAATCCAAATTGTAATATTTTTATTTCACCCTCGGAGCATGTCTTATTTTCTACTGTGCACTGATTAAAGAGGGGAGTGTCCAATGTTTTCTATTAGGTAATTATACCTACATGGAGCCTGGCAGAGGCATTTCTAACACCGATGAGTAAAGTGAGTCGTGAGGTTTCTCGTCTTTTAGCCACATACGCCCAACCTGTCGGAGGAACTTTCCCTCATATCCCGGTAGCATTTTTACCACTTTAGTGTATTCTTCCTGTATCTTCGCCCTCGTCTTAGGCATTTGCTTCAAAAGACGTCGTGATTCCATTGCTTGTTTCGCCATTTTAAAATGCCCGCCCACCGGAGTTGAGTTTTTCACAGATTTGAGCACTTTTAACTCATTTTCCGGAATGTCGTTGGCTACTCCGGCTACCAGGTTCTTTACCCCTTTTCTCACGTCATCACTCAAGTCTCCGATATCATCTAGCCACTGCCATGCAATTCCTGCATTGACAATCTCCTCAATCTTAGCTTCATCGGTTACCCCGGCCAAAAGAAGTCCTGCTCTCGAATATGCTTCAGAAGTTTGCCGGCGATATTCAAAAGCTTGCTCATAACCATACTCGCCTAGATCGCCTTTACTTTTAAGCTGTGCTTCCAGTACTGAATCCAAAAAGTCATTTAGTATTTTCTTTTTACTCTCAGGAAAACAATTAAGCGTGTGCTCTTTCAACTCGCCAATCGAGATCGTTTTTCCATGTTTTTTGTCACCTTCCAATTGTATTTCTTGATTCAAAATATATTCTTCGAGATCTCGTTTCGATGTCATCGGAGCATTTGGGTCGTTGTCGGTTACATCATCGGCCGCTCCAACAAGGCCGACAAAATATACTATGCCCTTTTGTTGCTCTGGGGGTAAAGAACGATTTCGCATGAGAAAGTTGAACGCAGTGAGGCGGTATTTCATACTATCAAGTATGGCCGCAGAAAGTGTGTCCTTTTCGCGGGTTTGTTCAACATGTTTCGCCAATACTTGCGGACGAACCGCTGAAATTGCGTAATCGATTGTATGAAAAGGCTTTGACTCTACCATACCATATTATACTACTAGATAAATTTATACTAACCGGGGAGTCATACCAATCGGGGAGGTAAGGGAAGGTGATGACAATTCAAATTGTCATATTTTTTTATTTCACCCTCGGAGTATGCTTTCTTTTCGTCTGTATACCGACCCAAAAGGAAAGTAGCAAATATCTTCCATGATGCAAATTGTTTACACGGATTATTACAGAGGCCTTTCTAACGTCGAAGGTTAAAATCACATAATTGACCGTCAAATTCTGTGGAAGGGGAGTCTGAATATCTTGTCACAAAGTAATAGTCAAGAAATTATGCGTCGCATTGAAAGCAAAGATGAGACTAAAAAATTAATGAAATTTTGAATGGGATTTAGCTCCCCACTTTTTGAAATCTCGTATCCTTGCTGTCAAACTTTGTCTCCAAATCATGTAGGAGGAACAGACTCACATCATCGAGTGACGAATCACCCTCCTGAAACGGCTGCTCGATACGGCGGATGAGGCGAACAATATAGACAAACATGTATGAGATAAACCCAAACAGCACAAACGACTCTGGGGATCCTTCTGTTTTAATAAACAATAAAACAAAAACGATTAATGCCACGATAGATTCAGCTAAAATATAGGCGGACGGGATAAACTGCGTCTTTTGAATATGAAACACTCGCAGCACATTGCGGCGAATAACTCCCTGCTCGCCTTTTAAGCGTACTAGAAAGTTAGGCAGCAATCCCAACTTCTGCATCTGTGAAAAAATTGGAGAGAGATCGTCAACTGACTTTAGACAGTCTTCAAGTGCCGCATGCCCCTTCGCATGGCTCACCCCCTCAAAGAATGAGGTAACAATGTTTCGTAATCGTTTTCGCGTATCCTCTAAGTTAAACTTTGATACTTCTTGTTTGAAAAGAATGGCCTCGTCCCAGATATTCTCAAGAGCTGCACGAAGCTCTGTCGGAATTTTTTCTGCCTCTTTGTAGTCGGCAATAATCCCCGACAAGAGAAAACTACAGATGAAAATAGCTCCGGCTAAGGCACTACCCGTCAGCGTATTAACAGATAAAAACTCTAGCTTAAAATAGTGGAGCACAAACTTTATCACAATCAATAAAGCAATCACAAGAAGGGTTGAGACTGCCACGTTAAACGGTCTTAGGTGTGGGTGATTCATCATTTTTGTAATCATACAGAAATAGCGGAACTGGTAATAAATCGACGCATCATCAGATACTTGAGCCCCTCAACGCACGTTAGGCCAAAGATGGTGGCACCAAGCACAATAACTAACGAGTAAATACTTACCGGGGCAAAAGAGAATAAGCTACGCAAAAAGGGAACGGTAAGCACGAGAGTAAGACCAACGAGGCTGCCGCCTATCACCGCAAACAACGCCTTATTCTTGTACTTCAAAATAGTGATCAAGTGTTCTGTGTGGGACAAGTTCGTAACAATCAGGAGAAGGTTTCCCAATACGATTGAAACAAATGCTAACGTCCGTGCCTCATTCTCAGATAGCCCCATGGCCAGCGATCCGAAGAAGATTGTAAATACAATGCCAAGAATGGCAAATCCCTGAATCAAGCTAAAGAGGAGCGTCTTTCGGGCAATGAGTGGTTGCTTGAGGCTACGGGGAGGCCGGTTCATGACGTTGTGCTCTTCTTTTTCCGACTCAAATACCACCGAACAGGCGGGGTCAACAATAAGCTCTAGAAAGGCGATGTGAGCCGGGAAAAGAACAATCGGCATATGAAATAATACAGGAAGAAGTGACATGCCGGCGATAGGGATATGAACTGAGATTATGAAGGCGATGGCTTTTTTCAAATTATCAAATATACGGCGACCCAGACGTATAGCCGAAGCTATTGAGAAAAAATCATCATTAAGAAGTACTAGATCTGCGGCTTCCCGTGCCACATCGGTACCTCGTTCACCCATCGCAATCCCAATATGGGCTGATTTGAGCGCCGGAGCATCGTTCACTCCGTCTCCTGTCATCGCTACAATCTCCCCATTTGCTTTCAGGGCGTTTACAATTGCCAGTTTTTGCTCGGGAACCACACGAGCACAGATTGAGACATGCTTCAAGCGTTCACGAAGCTCTTTTTGACTCAATGCTGCCAGCTCAGGTCCGGTCAAGCAGGTGTCTGTTCCCCGCAGACCGATCTGCTTCCCGATAAACTGGGCTGTTCCCGGATAATCCCCGGTAATCATAATAACCCGCACTCCCGCGCTATAACAATCTTTTACCGACTGCACGATTTGAGGACGTACCGGATCAGTAAAACCCAGTAAACCCACAAACTCAAATGGGTAATCGTGCTGTTTGCTAGGAAGTGCACTACTGTCTAGATGTGCCTTCGCGACTCCCAAGACCCGGAATCCTTTTTCCGACATGGTTTTAATCTGCGCCATAACCTCGTTTTGTTTTGGCTTGTCCAGATGACACAAATCAGCAATAGCCTCTGGTGCGCCTTTTGCCGCAATTATATAGTCTTTGGTATCGGGAGAGCGCCATACGTGTGAGAGTGCTAACAGCTCTCTGGTAAGCGGGTATTCCTTTATCAGTTCCCACGCATTATGTTGATGTTCTGTTTCAGATAGATATTGATTAAATGTCTCTTTAATCTCTATTTCAATTGGATCGTAAGCGCTGTTTTGGCTGGCCAATAGAGCATACTCATAGAGCTCATGATATGTTTCCGGCAAGACATCGTTTTTATGCAGCGTCAGATCGTAGTGAGTTCCGTTAGCCATTAACCCCTCCAGTTGCATCTTGTTTTGAGTGAGGGTGCCGGTTTTATCAACGCAAAGCACCGTAGCTGCCCCTAGGGTTTCAATAGCGGCGGTCTTGCGGGTAAGCACCTTTCGCTTAGACATCCGCCACGCGCCCAGAGTAAGAAAGATGAGCAGAACGACCGGAAATTCTTCGGGAAGTAGCGCCATCCCAAGTGAGATTCCAGCAAGAAAGCCTTTGACAACACTTCCCCGGGTAAGTGTATAGATAGCGATGACGGCGATACAGAGGATTACCCCAACTGTGGCAAAGTTGCGCACAATGACCGCTGTTTCTTTCTTAAGCAGTGTCTCTTCCTCCTCGATCGTCTGCAAGGACTTGCCAATTTTCCCCATCTCTGTGAATACTCCGATATTAACGACTTTTGCTAACGCGTGCCCCTGAGTCACCATAGTGCCGGAGTACACGAAGGGGAGGTCTTCACCGCCAGGCTGTACCGTCTTTGTTTTTCCATCCCACACAATTTTTCGAACAGGGAGTGATTCGCCAGTGAGAATTGATTCATCAACGAGCAAGTTCGTAGTACTTAAGAGTGCCGCATCCGCAGGCACTCGATCTCCTTCTTTAAGGAGAATAATATCGTCCCGCGCCAGTTCGCGGCTGTAAATTGTCTGTTCTAACCCGTCACGAATCACGGTTGCCCGGGGACTGGAAAGACTTTTCAGGGCATCAAGCGCCCGTTCCGTTTTACGTTCCTGATAGAAGGTAATCCCTATCACAACAAACACGAATGTCATAAGCATAAGCGCATCCTGGAGCTCGCCGAGGAATAGATAGAGTGCCCCGCTTCCGAGAAGCATGAGGAGCATGGGCTCTTTCAGAACATTGAACAGGAGGATAAGTACATTTTGATTTTTTTGGGAGGGAAGTTCATTAAAACCTTCTGTTTGCTGTCGTTTGAGTGCTTGAGCGGTAGTTAACCCGTGTAATTGATTAGGGGTTTGGGTTAGGGGAGCAACAGTTTTCATTGAGTAAAAACGGAAATGGTAATAAAAACCAAAACGGTTTATCTCTTTGAAT
>JAAXWV010000382.1 GCA_013334845.1 Candidatus Roizmanbacteria bacterium
TTTCCTTTGGTACTATTTTTTTCCATAGTATGTATATTTTACCGCGAAGTTTTGAAACGTTTTGACGAAGTTATTTAGTTTACCTGCCGGTACACTTTCGGGGGTTCATATCCACACTATCATTCCCGTAGACGCAATATATGAGTTTGTTTATAAAGTCCACACAAGCCGGATTGGTAAAAAAGCGAGAGTTTCCTTCTTTCTTGTCGAAGTCGAGGATGCAGCATTAATTCAAGTTACTAAGGAAATAGAAGGGGCGTTATGGTTGACACGAGAAGAAGCACTGGAGATTCTTCAATCTACACCCGATCTTCAGAAGGTGTTTGCGGAGCTTACTCTATCTTTACCGAGTTCTCATTCGATTCTCAACTCTTCTCAGGATACTTAAAGCAGGAGGTATTTGTGTATTAATATTATATTTTCGTTTATCATTGCTGCGCTATTAGTTGTGGGAGCTGGACTATTGATCGCAAATATTGGCGGTAGCTATAGTTTAAAAAGTCGTATTGGTCCAGCTTCATTGCCATCGATAGCTGTACCGTCTATTGTCTCTTCGGAGACGAAAAATATTGTAGAGATCGCTTCTTCGACTCCTTCCCTCCATATTTTTACCCAAGGAATGCGGGTAAGCGGTTTCTCAGATACGCTTTCTTATGATGGCCCCTACACAGTGTTTGCACCTGTTGATCAAGCTTTTTCGATTCTTCCCTCTGGCGTTCTTGATAAATTACTTGGTAATAAAGTAGAGCTGCTTGCACTTCTTATGTATCACGTAGTCTCGGGTGTGATCACCGTTGAGCAAATTCCGGAAACTCCGACAAAATTGATGACCGTAGAGGGGAAGGAACTGATTGTACAGCGGAAGGGGAGTCAGTTGTTTGTGAACGACGCACTAGTCTTAGTGCCTAATATACAGGCATCCAATGGAGTAGTCCACATTATTGACACTATTCTGCTACCACCGCAATAATATTATTCTTCGGGTGGTGGAGGCACTTCCTCGTCGGATATAAACGGAGGATTATCGTTTAACCACTGGATATAATTACAGCCAGTAGCCTCTTTCTTAACTCGATCCCAGCCGGAAGTACTGCATTTTTTCATCTTCTTGCCACTGGAAGTAGTCATGAGTACGAGTTTAGCTTGACAAAAAGGACAGAGTTCTTCGAGCTCTTCTTTTGTGCCGTTGAGCCATTGTATGTAATCACATCCAGTTGCGGTTTTGGTTTCTTTGTTCCAGCCGGAAGTACTGCATTTTTTCATCTTCTTGCCAAATCGAGTGGTGGCTAACACGAGATTTGCTCCGCATTTTGGACATTTTTCATCAAGGGTTTCTGGTTCTGCTTCCAGCCATTTCGTGTATGCACAACCTTCTACCTGTCGGGTTTCCGCATTCCAAGAGCCTTTTGAGCAGCGTCGTAAATTTTTACCTGTGGGGGTTTGAGTTACAGGGCCGAGTGGCGCTCCGCATTTTGGACAAATATCGTTGTTTGTTGTAGCTTCATTATTTTTCATATACATCCATTGTAGTGGGTAATGATTTAATTTTCAATGAAATGCTGTTTCGGCCTTGATAATATATACATATGTGAAGAAAAGAGGCAATTCTTTGGGGAGTGTTTGGCACGGAAACGATCGCTGTGATGTATGATCTTGTT
>JAAXWV010000111.1 GCA_013334845.1 Candidatus Roizmanbacteria bacterium
GAGGCCTTTGGGGGTTGCTTGCAATATTTTTTGCCGGTATTGTTACCAGGGGGCGCAGCGTGATGCGCATCATGTTCGTCCCGATTATGATCTTGAGCGCATGAAAGCGGCAGTGAAAAGAGAGGGCGGGCCGTTTACCCTTTTTGGAGGAGAGCCGTTGCTGTTGTCTTTGGCTGATCTGGAAGAGCTGTTTCGCTGGGGGATGGAACAGTATGGCGGCACCTCGATCCAGACCAACGCGACGTTGATCACCGACGAACATATTCGGCTTTTTCAGCAATACAGGGTTCATGTTGGCGTTTCAGTAGATGGGCCTGATGAACTCAACGACCTGCGTTGGCACGGCAGTATTGAACGAACAAGGCAGCGCACATTGCGAACGCTTGGCAATATTGCCATGCTTTGCCAGGCACATCAACCTCCAGGGCTTATTGTGACGCTGCACAAAGTCAATGCTTCACCAGAACGCCTGCCTCGTTTGCACGATTGGGTGCACGAAATGGATACTTTGGGCATCATGATGATGAGACTGCATCTGCTGGAAGTCGAGAATGAAAATATGCGATCGGAGTATAGCCTGAGCGAGGAGGAAAATATTCAGATACTGTTAGGTTTCGCTGAATTGCAGCGTGAATTGAAGCAATTGCGTTTCGATGTTCTTGATGAAATGGAAAAGGGTTTGCTTGGACGTGATCGCAAAAGTTCGTGTGTCTGGCATGCTTGCGATCCGTACACGACGCAGGCGGTTCGTGGCATAGAGGGAAACGGCCAGTCCAGCAACTGCGGAAGAACCAACAAGGATGGGGTCAACTTCATAAAGGCTGAACGTAACTCGTTTGAACGTTACATTGCATTATATCATACACCACAGGAAGAGGGCGGTTGCAAAGATTGCCGATTTTTCATGATGTGCAAGGGGCAGTGTCCCGGCACGGCCATCAATGGCGATTGGCGAAACCGTTCTGAGCTTTGTGGCGTCTGGAAAGGACTTTTTACTCATCTTGAAGAGCGATTGCTGTTTTGCGGATTAATGCCGCTTTCCCGTCATCCAGCGAGAGGCTTTTTGGAAAATGCGCTTATCGATAACTGGCTTATGGGAAAAAATAAAACAGTTCAGGATTTGCAAACATACGATGTACAGCTAAATCTTTCTCGGTCTGAATCATCTGATTATCTATCCAACGAACATGTTGACGAAAAGCACCATTTTGTGATGCCAAAATTTGTACGGCATGCTTTTGTTGGTAAGGAGCAAAAAGAAATTTGGGAACCTCGAATGGCGGCAATCCGATCTGCATTAGGATGTGTTGGCGTTTTGGCAGTTGCAAAAGAAAGGGTTCCAGTATCAGTTGTCCGTGTTGCACCATCCGATGTACTGAGAATACATAATCTTGCTGCCTCGCACAATCTTCATGCACACCTGTTGTCACCGGAAACTCATGCACGTGTAGAGCGACTTGTGATTGGCAGAGAAAAAAATATAATAGCTTACTTACATGCGTTGGATATTGCTGTATCAGGCACCGCTAAAGGATTTGATGCATTTGACACAATCGCCGATTTGCGCGGTATACCGGAATGTTGCCAATCGAGCTGCAAGGAGCTTCCTGACTATGGCTTATTCGAGCCTGTTTGGCGTAGGGATTTGAATAAGTATCCTAGTGATCTTTTTTATTTGACATGCTCACCGATGCTCAATCCATTATTGCACCATATCGGATATGATCTATTGGGTTATCAGCCTCGTGCTATTTCCTGCGAAAAAAGCAAGAGCCGTGTCGAAAAATATCTTGACTTAGGGCGAGAAAGTGGTTTTTCGCAGGAGATAGATTGGCTTGAAGAAATGTTGGACTGGCCTATGGAGTGGTCATCGCTTCATGGTATTGCTGAGGTGAAAACGGGTGTATTTCGTATTGCGTATGCTACGAAATACACTTCTGATCGAGTGACGATTCACTATCATGGCAGAACTCTTTCTCCATATGCAGCCAGAGGTGTCTCTTTTGCGTATCGCGATCCAGAAAAAATCCAGTATGAGACAGATCCGCTGATTATCAGTTGATGAAGATGTTTAATGGTTATCGTAAAACAATTATTTTGAGGTGCACATAATGTCATGTTACGTCTATTTTAAAAGAGGTTAAGACTTTCGCTGAGAGGATTAATATATTAATTTTAAACAACTGTTCAGGAAATAGCAACTGTTTTTCATCTCTAAGCCGCACAGCGATTAAATTGAAATGATGAGTTTGATGAAACAGGTTCATATAGTCGTTTATCATAACGAATGGCAGCGACCTCTTCATGGTTAAAGAGTAATGCGCGTACATATATGGCTGGTTTATTTGATAAGGGGTAGGCAGTTACAGTCTCTATTTTAGAGATTGCTCATACATTCGTTCTAATGAAAAACGATTAATCACAATAAAATAGGATACATAATGGAAATGCTAAAGAAAGGTTCGTCTGGCGCACGGGTTTCACGGATTCAGGACGCGCTGAAATCCGCAGGCTATTTCAACGGAAACATTGATGGAATTTTCGAGAACGAGACTGACGAGGCCGTGAAAAGGTTTCAGTCGCAATCAGGACTGCCTGCCGATGGCATGGTCGGAGCCGTTACCTGGGCCAGGTTGTTCCCCGTTGAACCAGTATCCGGTAATCTGGCGACACGCTGCCTTGCTCTTACCGGTTTGTTCGAGACTGGTAAGTTGTCGCCAGGATGTTTTGCGGCTATCGCCGGGAATTTTGACGGTCAGGGGATCAGTTATGGCGTATTGCAGTGGAATCTGGGGCAGAAAACGCTTCAGCCGCTTCTGAATGAAATGATCACAACGCATCCCGAAATCATGTCTGACATTTTTGGCAATGATCTTGATGCAATGCAACAGGCGATAAGTGGAGAAAAACAGGCGGCTCTGAATTTTGCAAATACTATACAGGATACGACTAAGCATGTTGTGTCGCCGCTCTGGAGAGAACGTTTCAAGCGACTGGGCCTGACAACAGAATTTCAGGCTATTGAAAAGTCTGGTGCATCCAAATACTATAACAACGCAAAAAATCTCGTTGCAACCTACAGTCTCTGGTCAATGAGAGGGCAAGCTCTGATGTTCGACATCTGCGTGCAGAACGGTTCGATTTCCGATGCTGTCAAAACGCAGATTATGGCTGATTTCAGCAAGCTTTCATCCAGGCTGAGCAGAGAGGATGCCGAAGTGCAGAAAATGGTTATTATCGCGAATAGACGAGCTGAGGCAGCCATTCCAGAATATGTTGAAATTGTTCGGAAACGCAAGCTATGTATAGCATACGGAAAAGGAGTTGTTAATGGAATAAGCTATGATCTCGCTACGCAGTTTGGGCTAGATCTAAGTCCTATAGAACAAGAATAATATTAAAGAAAAGACTTTCTTATTGTTATAAAGTTGCGTTGTGATAGTTGAAGATGTTGTGTTTAAAATATGAATGTGCTTGTTTTTAATGAAGAGCCATGCCGGAGGCGTCTATGTATTTATTTTAAGGGAATTAAAAAGAAAAAAGATAATGTTATGGCGAATAATACGTTATACAAATTCCGGGTAATGATCAGTACTTTGTTTCTTGTTGCTTATTTTGGAATGCTTGCGGCTATATTTTTTGTTGAAGTAAGCGATAAACTGAATATGATCAAAGTAGAAAATTCGCTGATGAGCTTGTTAGGGGTGCTTTTAGGCGTTCTTACGGCAGGAATTGGTCAGGTGTTAAACTACTGGCTAAACGATCGGAATGAAAAAGAATTTTCCGTGACGTGACTTATTGTCTTCTTTATTTTCTAAGAATAAATTGATCTGTCGATAACATCGGAACATATTTCGTATCGTGCCAATGATAAAAAGTCCGGCATTCCCTGTCATTGCGAAGAGTGTAGCGACATTGTAATCTAGCAGAGTAGAAACAGGCAGAAATGTATCGCCATGTCGTCACAGGTCAGAACTTTGGATTGCGAATACTTTTTATTCGACGGACTGGCGTGGCTTTCAGAATTCAACAGACATCGGAGAGATACGGTCATGCATATGTTGTATTTTGACATACTAATAAAGGCTTTCGATCTCCATGAACGCATCGTCAATTGCTTCTGGCTTGACCATTTTCGTGGTGATTTCTATTCAGAACGTCAGGTCGCAAGTCATGCTGGAAGATATTCTGCACGATGAAAAAAATCTAATTCATTGTTTACCTGGTTATCATCGTCAATGTAGTTTTCGCCATCGAAGTAAGCGAGAGTAGGGGATTTGTTATCGTCTATAAAGACGGAATTCTTGTATGGTATTGCTACAGACTTATTTACACGGATATCCTGTTTATGGTAGCTTTATTAGCGTTTTATTAAGGTCTTGCTTTGTTGGAAAAAATCAGGATAAGTTGATTTAAGGTAAATAGAATAATTCGCAAATTTATGAAAAATGCAATAAAAATATGCAAATTTTTATCAATCTAATAGGAGCACTCAAGTGGTTACAGAAGAAGAAAAACTTCCGACAATTCAGCGATTTTCGGAAGAACGCAAAGCAACTCTTATTTTCTCATCGAATCAAAACAATATTATGAATAAAGTTACAGGGCCAACAACTCCAAATTATCGAGGAGTATGCCTAGGTCTCGTGATGATTTGGTTTGAGAATGCATTGAAAACAGAGGATCCCTTAAAAGGTAAAGTAGCAATTGGCGCTATTAATCTGCAGGCTCAATTGGGACTCTTAACATGGAATGATATAGAGGGATTTATGGTGAAAAGAGATAAATTTCTAGCCAAATGGAAATTTTGGACCAAGTTACAAAATAAATATACGATAGATAAAGAATGTTCCTATAAATTGACTATTTGTTCTCAGTTCACACGCGATCGTGAAAGCATATACCTTATTGTTTTGTATCCTAAAAAGGGGGGCGGGGCACACGCGATCGGCGTCTGGCGGTCTAAAGATGAAAAATATACTATATACGATCCAAATTACGGGGCATGTGAAATGCTGGGCGATTCTATTGTAAATTATATGAGAGATTTGATTAATACTTATTATAGTGAAATGGGCACATATCTTTTGTGTAGTTGGGTTGATTAGAATAAATAAAAAAAATATCGAAAAA
>JAAXWV010000112.1 GCA_013334845.1 Candidatus Roizmanbacteria bacterium
GGGGAGTTCGAGATGCATGAGTGAATCAATAGTTTGGTTTGTAGGATTTACGATATCAAGAAGCCTCTTATGGATTCTCATACCGAAGTGTTCTCTTGCGTCTTTATCTGTGAACGGTGACTTATTAACTACATAAATCTCATTCTTTGTGGGCAAAGGCATTGGTCCAATAATCGACGCGCCGGTTTTAATGGCAGTATCAACTATTTTCTGGCACGTTTCATCAACTAATCGATGGTCGTATGCTTTTAATCGTATTCGGATTCTTCCTTTTGGCATATGTATATCTAAATAAGTAAAAATCATACCGCCCTCTTTTGGGAGGGCGGTATGAGGTTATTACAAGGGTTATTTCATAATCTTAGTAACTACACCTGCTCCTACTGTGTGACCGCCTTCGCGAACAGCGAATTTAAGTCCCTCTTCAAGAGCAATAGGATAGATAAGCTTTGCAGTGATCTTAATACTATCGCCAGGCATAACCATCTCGACACCTTCTGGTAAATTGAGTTCACCAGTCACGTCGGTAGTTCGGATATAGAACTGTGGACGATATCCTTTAAAGAACGGTGTGTGACGTCCTCCCTCTTCCTTGGTCAAGACATAAATCTCGGCCTCAAATTCAGTGTGAGGAGTTACAGAACCTGGCTTTGCGATGACCTGTCCGCGTTCCACATCGGTCTTCTCAATACCTCTGAGAAGAAGTCCGACGTTATCACCTGCTCGAGCCTCATCAAGAGTTTTTCTAAACATCTCAATTCCGGTGATAACAGTTTTTCGAGTGTCTTTGACACCAACGATTTCAACTTCTTCGTTAACTTTGAGGATGCCTCTTTCCACACGGCCGGTAACAACGGTTCCACGACCTGGAATGGTAAAGACGTCTTCGACAGGCATAAGATAAGGTTTATCAACCGGTCGAACTGGTTCAGGGATATATTCATCCACTGTATCCATAAGTTTTTGGATAGCTGCAACTGCTTCTGGATCGTCTTGAAGAGCCTTCATTGAGGATCCTCGGATAACAGGAACGGTGTCTCCTGGGTAATGATACTTGGTAAGCAGATCACGGACTTCCATTTCAACGAGGTCAATGAGCTCTGGATCTGAGACCATATCGCACTTATTGAGGTAAACGACAATTGCTGGTACGTTAACCTGATGTGCAAGGAGAATGTGTTCACGAGTTTGAGGCATAGGACCATCGGGAGCAGATACGACGAGTATTGCACCGTCCATCTGAGCAGCACCAGTGATCATGTTCTTAATATAATCAGCATGTCCTGGAGCATCAATGTGAGCATAGTGTCTCTTATCAGTCTCATATTCAGAGTGGTGAATATTGATGGTTACTCCACGAGCTTTTTCCTCAGGAGCCTTATCAATTTCATCATATTTAAGGAATTTTGCCATTCCCTTTTTAGATAGTACGTAGTGAATAGCCGATGTGGTGGTGGTCTTTCCATGGTCTACGTGTCCAATGGTACCGATGTTTAAATGGGGTTTATTGCGTTGAAACGCTCCAGTTGCCATAGTGATGTTTTAGATAAATTATTAAAATGAGAAATTATAAAAAAAATAGATATAAAAAGCAAATGTAGTTGAATTATTTTTTCGCTGACCTTATCATAATTCTAATCATGCTAAAAGTCAAGCCCTTCTTAGGCTCTTTTGTTCAAAGTCTGTGGTATAAAAGTCGACTATACCATACACTTCACAAGATTCCTCTTTCATTTTCTCTTTCTTATATCATTGTACTAAATACTATCGCTTATATGGTCTTTAGTATTTTCGTCCTGTTTTATGTTCAGCCTTTTCGTCGCCTTTCCACCTTCAATAAAAGAGTAAATACAGCAATTGAAGCGTTCCCCCGTGACCTCTCTATTCAGATTCACAACGGTCGAGCAAATGCTAATATTGACCAGCCATATTTAATGTGGCTCAATGTAACTAACAATCCCCTATTATTTTTTGTGGTCGATATAAAAGCTTCACCAGAGCGTATCCATGACTATAACTCGCTTACTCTCCTTACTGCCCGTTCACTAGTGATCAATAAGGAAGTGCTGACTTTTTCTCTTTACAAGCACGATATTGAAATCCCATTGAAGGGCTACTCAGGTACGATAGATCTACCTTTTATGCTTTCAGTTGAAAATACACTCACCGCTTATTTTAAACTTGCCTCTCTTATTTTTCCGTTTCTCCTGTTTGTTTTTATTCCCTTCTCTCTTATAGTATACGAGACACTTATCGTAATTGGCGCTAGCTGCTTATTATATATACTATATGCCCTCGCTAAAAAAACACGTAACTTTACAGCTATTGTGCAGTTTTTTCTCCATGCTTCAACGGTTCCTCTCATTGTAGGGTACTCATTAATTTTATTGGCTATTTGGTTCTGTTCAACACTTTTTGCCCTCTAGTCTCTGTATAATGATGGCCGTTATGACTACCACTGTTTTAAGTTCGCTTAACGAAGAACAACAACAAGCCGTCAAACATCATGAAGGCCCGCTTCTCATAATCGCAGGTGCCGGCACCGGCAAAACGACGGTGATTGTCGAAAAAGTCAAACACCTCCTTGCTGAAAATCTCTGTAAGCCGCAGGAAATTCTCGCTCTCACCTTTACCGAAAAGGCGGCCACCGAGATGGAGGAACGAATTGACAGAGCGATGCCTTATGGTTATTTTCAAATGTGGGTAAGCACCTTTCATTCATTCGCTGACCGAATTCTTCGCGCAGAGATAAGTCATATAGGGCTCAGTCCGGAGTACAAACTACTAAGCACAGCCGAATCGATACTTTTCTTTCAACGAAACCTATTCCAGTTTGAGCTTAGCTATTTTCGCCCGCTCGGGAATCCTCACAAATTTATCGAACATATGCTCCAACACTTTTCCCGACTCAAAGACGAAGATATTACACCTGAGCAGTACCTTGAATGGGCTTCAACTCTCCAACCCTCGGAAGAACTACTTGAGGAAGAAATTGACAAGTACCAGGAACTTGCCCACGCCTATATCACTTATGAAAAGCTAAAGATTGAAAATAGTTACATGGAGTTTGCCGACCTCATATATTATGTCCTCCAGCTTTTCCGAAAACGCCCATCGATTTTACAAAAATATCGCACTCAGTTCAAATACATTCTTGTTGATGAATTTCAGGATACGAATATTGCCCAGTATATTCTCATTAAACTGCTCGCTCCCCCTGAACTTGCTCCGAATCTGACGGTAGTGGGCGATGATTCACAAGCTATCTATAAATTTCGCGGTGCCTCGATCTCGAACATTTTGACCTTTATGAAGGATTATGAACAGGCAGCCCAAATCACACTACGCCTTAATTATCGCTCATATCAGAGCATTCTTGATCTCTCGTATAAACTCATACAAAATAATAATCCGGATACCCTCGAGTATACTCTCAAAATATCCAAAGAACTTACCGCAAGCCGGGGCGATCAAAAAACGACCTCGTTTCACTGGTTCTCTGATGGTGGTAAGGAAGCAGAATATGTCGCGGAGGAAATTATCCGGCTCCGAAAGGAGAAAGGATACGCGTTTTCTGACTTCGCATTACTCTTACGTGCCAATGGACACTCAACCCTTTTCCAAACCACCTTTTCCCGTTTCGGCATTCCGTTCCGATTTTTAGGTCCGGGTGTGCTTTTTAAGCAACCGGAGATTAAAGACCTGCTTGCCTATCTCTACCTCCTCAATGATCTGGAAGATTCTCCCTCATTTTATCGAATTCTTACTATGTCTCTTTTTAAACTGCCCGGAGAAGACCTCAATCAATTACTTTCCTTTACGAAAAAAATATCACAACCGCTCTTCCATTCTTGTAAAATAGTTTGTTCATTTTTCGAGCCTGAATGGTTTAAAGAAGAGTATGAAATTTATCGCCCTTACCTTCCTCTTATCTCATCTGAGACTCGGGAGACTGTTAAAGGTATTGTGAAGACAGTCCAGGAACAACTCTCCCGTTCGCCTCATACTCCCCCTTCTCAGTTGATATATACTTTTTTGCAGGAGAGTGGTCTTCTTACCCAGATTCTCGAATATGCAACGACCAAGGAGGAAAAAATTGCCCTTAACATCTTAAAGTTTCTCAATAGACTAAAAACCTACGAACTGGATCACGAGGATACGAATATCAGGACGATCATTGAGTTTATCGATATGAATCTCAAAATGGGAGAATCACCTGCATCATCTGATACCGACGCTGCTGCGTATGATGCCGTAAATATTCTCACCGTTCACGCGTCAAAAGGACTTGAATTTCCCGTAGTATTCCTCGGAAATCTTATTAAAGGGCGCTTCCCATCTATCGAAAAGAGTGAACCGCTGCCTATTCCTCAGGATTTAATAAAGGAACTTTTGCCTGAAGGTGATTACCATTTGCAAGAAGAACGGCGACTTTTTTACGTTGCCATGACCCGCGCCAAAGATCTCCTTTACCTATCGGCTGCGGCCACATATACTGACGGAAAACGAGAACATAAAATTTCTCCATTTGTGATTGAAGCCCTTGGCGAAAAAGTGGTAGCACAGCAACAAAATATTAAAAAGGAGGAAAAAACACAGATCTCGCTTTTTGACCTTTTTAAACAGCCGGAGGAGATTATCGAAAAAAAAGCAAGCCGCATAAAATCATTTTCTTACTCGCAGTTAGAGTCATTCAAGACATGTCCTCTTCGCTATAAATATCAGTACATACTTAAGATTCCATCTCCCGCATCGCACAGTGCCTCATTTGGAGACTCCATACATATGACGCTTCAACAATTCTATCTTGATTTTAATCTCGACGGCACGCTCGGACTCGATCATGCACTTCATATCTATGAGCGTAATTGGATTCCAATAGGCTATTCCAATACTGCCCACGAGAAGAGGTCAAAGGAGGAAGGACATACCATGCTAAGGAAGTATTTTGAACAGTTGCACCGACCGGAAATCTCTATCCTCGGTGTGGAAAAGATATTTAAAATTAAAGTACATGATGATGTATATATTTCAGGAAAGATCGATCGCATCGATAAAAAAGGCCTGAATGAGGTCGAGATTATAGATTATAAAACAGGAAAGATGCCCGATGAAAACCTGGGA
>JAAXWV010000113.1:0-2428 GCA_013334845.1 Candidatus Roizmanbacteria bacterium
AGCAGTTGGTGGAGTTGATGGGGGGGGCTATCGGTGTTGAGAGTACTGAAGGTGCGGGGGCAACATTCTGGTTTACAGTGGCATTGGATAAGGGGACTGTTTCCGCTCTTCAGGCAGAGGAGTCTGAAGCTTCCTCATTCAGCAGGGGAGGGGGGGGGGGACCTTCTGCTGACCCTATTCGCATTCTCCTTACCGATGATGACCCGATAGCCCAGAAAATAGTACCCAAACTGCTGGAGACTCACGGTTATCTTGTTGATGTTGCTAGCGACGGCAAAGAGGCTTTACAGGCACTCGAGTCGAACGATTATGCTCTTGTGCTGCTGGACTGCATGATGCCTGAAATGAGTGGCTACGAAGTTACCGCGATCATCCGTAATCCGGCTTCAACTGTGCGTCGTCACGACATTCCGGTAATTGCCCTTACCGGAAATGCCATGCAGCAGGATCGTGACGAATGCATTGCCGCAGGGATGAATGATCATCTTCCCAAACCACTTATTTTGTCTGATCTGCTTGATATGCTGGAGAAGTGGCTGAAACTCTCTCATAATGAAATGGTTCGAGAATAATAGTTCCTCCGTCAATAAACCCGGTCTCGTTTGACGGGATCATTTTAGCCATCAACCTACACACCGTCTTATGGCATACGACTGCTATTTTAGTTTACCAATGCACATTTTTCAGATTCATCATCGTTTTGGGCTATCATGTGGTCCAAAGTAGACTCCTGCATTTGGGCTAAACGCCTCTTTGTCCTCATGGCATTTTGTCGATAGCTGTTCTTGATATCCATTGAGTCAGAATAAAATCTATAGGTGTTCCGCCCCTCTTTTTTGGCAAGATACATAGCCATATCCGCCTTCTTCAACAGTATCTCGATTGTAGAACCATGTAGAGGACAAACTGCCACACCAATGCTGGTTGTCACATGCGTTTGATGCCCGAGAATATCGAACGGTTCCTGGAAAACCGCCTGAACTTTTTCAGCAAATGTGATGATGTCATGTATGGTATCGGCGTCATTGATGATTAAAACAAATTCGTCACCACCCATTCTGCCGACAGTATCATACTGGCGCATACATTTTTGCAGTCCCTCGGCTATCTTTTTTAGAAGAATATCGCCGGAGAGGTGCCCCAAGGTGTCGTTGACATTTTTAAAATTATCGAGATCAAGGATCATTAGTGCGATAAGTGTATTATGCCGTGCCTCGAAAGCAAATGCCTGCTTCAAACGGTCAAATAGTAGAACGCGATTGGGCAGGCCAGTCAGGTGGTCGTGAGTGGCTTTATAGCGGAGCTGTCTTTCTACGCCCTCCCGTAAGGTGATCTCCTTTTTTAATCCTTCGTTTGTAGTGTTAAGTTCCTGGTTTAATGCGTTTATTTCCTTCTCTGCCAGTTTGAGCTCTGAAATGTCATTCATGGAAAAAATGACTGAGCCACTTTCAGGGATCCTTTTGACATTCGTATAGACAAATTTTGTGTTCCCTTTTTTATCAACAAGACTTGATTCAAAACGAGGCCGGGTTGTAGAGGGGGCATTGATCGCCTGGCGGATTTGTTTCTCCAGCTTTGAACACTCATTCTCATCAAAGAAATCAGTCCAGTTTTTACGATTTTCCACGGACTCTTTTGAAAATCCTGTAAGGGTTTCGAACTGTTCATTCACCATGGTGATAGTCGAGTTTTCATCCACAAGCATCATGGCATTGTCACTGACCTCAAATATCGTTCGATATCTATTCTCACTGCTCTGTAGCTGCTTTTTCAGGCCGTGCTTGAACAGGGCAATTTCGATAGCATTTTGCATCTGATATATATCGTATGGCTTGATAAGATAGGCATACGGTTCGGTCAGTTTGGCGCGTTCAAATGTTTCGTTGTCTGAGTTTGCAGTTATATAAATAACAGGGGTGTCAAACAGGGCATGCACTTTTTGTACAGCGCATATTCCGTCAATTTTACCGCCAAGGTTAATATCCATAAGAATAATGTCGGGCATAATTTCCGCTATATCTTCGATGACCTCTTCTCCGGCCTGAGCCACTTTAGCGACTTGATATCCCATACGAAACAACGACTTACGTAAATGGCGTGCTGCAATGGGGTCGTCCTCCGCCAATAGTATTTTAGCATTGGTTGTCATGTCATAACTCCTTACCCATTGTTTATGGCAATTGGCACATTAGATGCGTGAATAACAAAAACAAGCAACGGATATGCCAAGCCATAAGCCGTTAATATGGTGATCTTGTTGGCGGGTTTAGTTTTCAGCATTTGTGGTTGTAAAGTTAACCGACATTACAGCGCTACATTATGGCAACAATGAGATTCAAACTCTGTAAGTTGGTCGGATGAAAACGCAATACGCCTAACATTATTCATCTTTTTTACTGATAACGTAAAAGTCACATACAGTAAAAAA
>JAAXWV010000113.1:2438-5099 GCA_013334845.1 Candidatus Roizmanbacteria bacterium
ACTATTACGTTATCAGTTGTCTAAAGCGTGCCGATTTGAGAAAAACGAATTTGCTGAAAATGATATTCAAAAAAAATGCTGCTGAATACAAATTTTATTGTAAATTGATAATGTGTCGGTCTTGAATTTGCTTAGGTTAATGGTATGATTTGGGCTATATGCCCCAGACAGTTCCGTTATACCCCGAAAAAATGGGGAATTATATACTTAACTCCCTCGGTAATTTCCCCCCATTTTCGGCTGAAATGGGGAAATTATGTCCCCCTGCAATTAGAGAAGGGTAGCGTCAAAAAATGATGCACCTGACTAATCCGGCTTATCTGATAATTCTTTATCATCGTTAACCTTTGTGATACGGTGCGGCAAATTACGAATTTTTTATTTTGACGGCACCTTACGAAGGAGATCTTATGAAACGGTTCCTTATGGGTATTGTAGTGTCGCTTTGCTTGGTCAGCATTGCTTTTGCCGCTCCAAAGAAAAAGAAGAAAACCACTCCAGTTGAAAACGAAACCCAAATGCATATTGACGAGGAATCTTGCGGCAACAAAGCAATTGATGCCCGGCAATTATTCGTTACGAACCCATATGACACTATGGGCAAGTGCTACTGGATCGATATTCCTGTGTCACAGGTGCAACTACTTTCACGGTCTACTGCTCTGATTGGTGTTGGAACTTCACAAAAAGAAATCTTTGCTCTTATGAACTTTGGTGAAGAAAGCGTACCCATGGGGTGGATTCAAGGCTTAGCTATGGGGCTCGGAGCATATAAGTACGAAACGGCTTCGGGTTCCATAAATACTGTTCATCATTTAAGAAAACTTCCTGACTATTTAGACAAGACAAAAATAAAAATGATAAACGATGCTTTAAAAAGTACCAAAAAAACAAAACCAGATGCCAGAGAACAATAAATGAGGAGTCTGCCGTGTCAATCCCAGATATGAAAACCCTTCAAGAGGTGCTGGAATATTTCAATGGGCGTACAGAAGCATCAATGTATGTCGTGGCTACGATTGTAGCTAACCGGAAATTAACCTCACAACAATTATTGACCATTTACAACGACTTCAGCCGTACAACACTCGAACAAGCTGATTCTTCACCCGAAGGGCAAGCATACGCAAAAGGGTATGCGAGTTTAGGCGAGTATCTGGAAAAGGCGCTAAAAGCGGAAGCCGATGCCTCCCTAATGAGTTCTTTGCCTGATCAACGAGGGCATTAGCATAAGCCTGATTTTTAAACAGTTCATCTGAACGCTCCCGATCTGTCATAAAAGGGCACGTATTTTGGTCACACATTCTTTTCCTCCTTATTAAGCGCCTAGTGCATCATTTTTGGCAGTTCTCCTTACATCTACGAAGGGACAATCCCCAAGTAGAAAAAGGAGTCTGTGATGAATGACAAAGTGACTATCAGTACTTTCCAGTTGTTTAAAATGTTTCCAGATCAAGAATCGGCCCGGACGTATCTTGAAAATCAGATTTGGCCCAAAGGCGTTAAATGCCCTCATTGCAACACTGCGGATCGCATCACCACCCGTAAGGCCGGTTATTACCGCTGCAATGCGTGTAAAGAAGATTTCACGGTGCGTACTGGTACTGTTTTTGAGCGTTCCCATGTTCCACTCCATAAGTGGATTTACGCAATATATTTACTGATAACGGCACGTAAGGGCATATCGTCTATGCAACTTTCTAAAGAAATAGGCATTACGCAAAAATCATCATGGTTTGTTCTGCAACGCCTCCGTGAAGCATGTGGTAACGACCTGACCATGCTTCGCGGTATTATCGAAATTGATGAGACGTACATAGGCGGCAAAGAAAAAAACAAGCATGAATCCAAGAAACTTCACCGTGGCCGTGGCACTGCCAACAAGACGGCGGTTGTCGGTATGCGGGAACGTGGTGGCAAAACAATTGCTATGCCAGTTAGAAATACCGACCGCGAAACCTTGAAGAAAACGGTTCAAAAAAACGTGATTAAAGGTTCGACGCTTCATACCGATGAACATTCTGGCTATACCTCTCTTGATGCAACATATGAACGTGAATCAATCAACCACAGTGCCGGTGAATTTAAGCGCGGTAATGTTACAACCAACGGCATTGAAAGCGTTTGGGCCGTCCTTAAACGTGGCCTCCATGGTATCTATCACCATGCCAGTGATAAGCATCTTGCCAGATACGTTGATGAATTCACATTTCGGCTGAACGACGGCAACGTGAAACGCCATACACTGGATCGCCTTGAAAGTTTTGTTGCCTTGGCTACTGGGCGACGTATTACCTATAAACAACTGATCGCGTAAGGAGTTAGCTATGGTACGGTTACTCGTTATAACCGAAGACAGAGAGTTAAGATTTGCACTCCGGGAGTTCAACAGCAATAACATCTCCATCAGAGAACCTTTGCAAAAAGCATTTAGCCCAGTGGAAATCCCTATCTATATTGCCTCCGCTGGTTATCTGATTAAATCAACAAGCGAACTACTTGACTCCACCAGTAAGGTGATTGATTCCATTACCAAACTTCTTGAGGTAATACTTTCTTATTCCAGAAAAAATTTTACGATAAATCTGGATGGTAGGAGGAGAAAATTAAATTTGGATGGAGCTCCCCTAAATTGGTAAAATGGTGCATGGAAAATCCGGG
>JAAXWV010000383.1 GCA_013334845.1 Candidatus Roizmanbacteria bacterium
GTTGTTGCTTTTGTTTTTCTTACTGGGGCTCCTTGGTGGTTGAATAGTGACTTAGGCGAACTTAAGATCAATTATAAGCTAAATCAAGTCATATTTTTTGTATTTATCAGTTCGATTCTTATTGTAACACTTATAATTGCCTGTTTAGTAGGATACTACCAGTACACTACGAAAAAAAGAAAAAAAGAAAAATTAGAGAAAAAGGAGAGGGAGTTAACCAAAAGGGAAAAGGACTTGGAGCGAACATATGCTATTAAGCATCGTTTACATATGATCACACATGAAATTAGAGATCAGATTGTGGACGTTCGCTCAGATAAGAATAAATATCCTAACATAAAGCTCATATCTCAAGCTTTATGTGAAAAGGTGAAATTGTATTTTTCAGAATCGATTGATTGTAAGGATATTTCTATCGGTGTTGCTATTCGGATTGCAAGAAAAAATACTCAAAACTGTAAAACAGAGTATGTGACAGTCGGTAGGGCGGGTTTAAGTCCAGGAAGGGATAGAGGCTCAGTACCGCTACTTTCTGATGAAGGGTTGGCAAAGATTTTGCAGCATGATAAAGGAAGCCAAGGGATGCTAGTTATCTACTCTTTACAGAAGGCAATAGATGCATTTGTTTATACTAAGCAACCAAATGATACAAATTTTCCAGATGATATAAAATCTATGATGGTTGCCCCAATAAATGGCTGGGATGGGCAGCAAAAAAGAATGCTTGGAATCCTTTTTGTTACATCAAGGAGAGAAAATACTTTTGGCAAAAAATACACTGACTCGGTAGGCTTTATAGCGGATGCATTAGCAAATTTATATTCCGCTCTAGTTCTACCATAAAAATATCAACCTAATAAAACCATGAGTGAGCAAAAACAATCTGAATTGGGTTTCGATGAAATTCAAAAAATATTGATAGATCGTTGCGCACCAGAGGTTCAAGTATCAGACATATTTTCTACCAAAGTTGCTGAGCTATTGGCAACTATAAATCACGAACAGTTAACAGCTAAGCAATTTGAAAAACCTAAAGATGATAGGAAATAGGCAAAGTACATAGGTTCCTCATTGCTATTTCATACTTGCATATTTAAGCCAAAAGTTGAAGACGCTGGTCATCTTCTTGCTTTGACGAGGGTAGAACGCATTTCCTGTTCGTAACTCTATCCAACCACTGTACCCTTTACTCGCCATAAACTTGACTCAAAAAAAGCAACCCGCCCCGCGAAGGACAAGTTGCTTTATAATACCTCTTCAGGAAAGAGAATTAAGCGTGAATCTGAACCACTTCCTGAGTTGAGAAGAAGAACGAGCCTTCGATTTTGGCATTCTCAACCGAGTCGGAGCCGTGAATGATATTCTCGCCCTTGCTGTCTGCGAAGAGCTTGCGGATAGTGCCCGCTGCGGCTTCTGCCGGATCGGTTGCGCCAATCACGGTGCGGAAGTCAGCAACCGCATTTTCTTTCTCAAGGATCATCGGCACGCATGGGCCGGATGACATGAAATCAACCAATTCTCCATAGAACGGGCGGGCTTTATGCACAGCATAGAACTCACCGGCGGTTTCTTTGGTGAGCTTTGTCAGCTTCATGGCAACGATTTTAAAACCAGCCTGCTGGATTTTTGCAGTAACTTCACCAA
>JAAXWV010000384.1 GCA_013334845.1 Candidatus Roizmanbacteria bacterium
TCAAACCCTTGGGCAGTGTAAATACATCCAACCTGCTTTATCCCTTCTTTTCGATATCCCCACTGATACCATGGCACATACCCTTTAGGAGGTGTAGAAATATCACCATGAGTTTCCCATGGCATTGCAAAATCACCGATCCTGACATCCTTCACCAGTTGACCATTCTCATCAAGTTCCCTACTCCATGGCCAGCAAAATCCAGCAACGAGCCTTGCGGAATTCTCTTTCTCTTTTTCCTTTGCAAAAATGGTGTTATAAAGGCTTTGTGGCGAATCAAATATCCTGAAGTCAAAGGCATCCGTCTTACTGAGGATTCGTTCCTCTTCGGAATACCCCAGAACAGACTCAAGCCATAGCAAGTAATCATTGGAACCCATACAACGAAACTGGGTCTCTAAAGCAACTTCATAGACGTTACGCTTATTCCGGCTGGCAGCATCGCGAATCATATCTGAATGCCCTATCTCCTGAGAACGCACATTCTGTCTATCGTCAATGAAGAAGACTGAGACTTTCGAACACATGATCAGTTGGTCTACCTGAGGTATATCAGAGCGATCAGCTGCTCTTGTATACTGGTGATTGCTATTTTTTTCAATCCTGTGAGCCTCATCAACCAGCAACAAATCTAACTCATCCTTTTTTACTTTTGAGGGTGTAAATCGGTAGAGATTTGAAATAAGTATCCTGGCATCACTACCAATAAGTTTTTGAAGTCCACTGGTAAATGGTTTGGATTTGCATCCATAGAACACCTTCATGTCTTTCTTGGCTGCCTCTGCCAAGACATTAAGTGCAATGAGTGACTTACCAGTCCCTGGACCCCCGTGCACAATAACGACTGAGGACTCTTGGTTAATGAAGGCCCTCCTTACCTTTGACCAGATAAGATTTTTAGCGACAAGCTGCTCGTTAAGTAGGGAAAATATCGCTTCGTTCTGTATGATCTTCGAAACGTTCTCGAGCAACTTTTTTGTCGGATGGATCCGGCTTCTCATAAAACGGTTGAAAATCTCAAAGCCATCCCCATTAGCAAGAAGCATTCTGATTCTATCCGCCAACAGCCGAACATCACTTTGGGCATATAACGGGAAATCCTGAATCAACGGATGATAGATTGGATCAAAAAGGCCATCATCGGCAGTTTTGGAATAGTTGTGACAGTAAGCACAACTGAAAAGCAAAAGCGGGGGCTCGTTCTCAAACTCCTGAACGAAACCTTTCAAATAGTTATGATAGCCTTTAGCTTGCTGTGAAGGATGGGCGACAACCCTTCTCATCCCTCCTGTATAGGTTTCTACAAAGTTACCTTCATCCTCCAGCACGGAAACACTACTCCACTGCTTTAGCTCGATCAAAACAATGTTGGCGGCCTCATCATCTCCCTTACCAAATAGCAAGCAATCGATACGATTCTGATTGTAAGGGACCTCATATTCAATGGCGATCATGTTGTCGCTCAGACCTGCAATTTCAATCAGGTCACGAACCCGGGGTAGAGAGTTCTGCCATGAACCGATTTCACTGTAGCTTGGATTTCGCCCAAACCTAAAGTTGAAGCTTTCAACTAACAGATCACTCAGTCGATTTTCTCTAACATCCTTAATGAAATCAGTTATGGGGGCCTGATAAATAAGCATT
>JAAXWV010000114.1 GCA_013334845.1 Candidatus Roizmanbacteria bacterium
TATCGGCGCGCAAAAAACTCAGCGCAACGGAAAAGGAACTGTCGGGACTCATCTTCGAACAGACCGGAAGTACGGAGAATTTCGCTCTGATTCGCAGCAAAGGCGATCAGGCCCTTTTTGGTAAAAGTACACAGGCGATGAAGGCTGAGTGGAATGTCCCGGACAAACGCCCGTTGGCTGATTTTGCGCCGACCATAATCCTGAAAGCCAAAGACTTCGCTACCGAAATTACCATTTTCAACGCACGCGGACACGGGATGAAAAGTGAAGGACAAATTTCCACGGAACATGTCACCAACAACAAGGCGGTTCGGAAAACCCTCATCGAACGTGGCATTCGTCCGGAATCTCTG
Source organism: Candidatus Roizmanbacteria bacterium (assembly GCA_013334845.1). GTDB lineage: Bacteria > Patescibacteriota > Microgenomatia > UBA1406 > GWC2-37-13 > JAAXWV01. Next base: position 354 of record JAAXWV010000114.1, read on the forward strand.
CCGCCTGCTGAAGATGTGAAGAAGGTTGAGCGCCGTCTGGCCGCCGACGAAAAGAAGTCGTTGAAAAATCCTGATGGATTGAAAGAGTCAACTGAGGAATAATTGAATGGAACTTGAAACTTTTCAATGTGCAGATGCGCCAACTGAAACAATGCGTTGCATGCAACGTGACGGAAATTCTGGAGACGTTACTATGCCAAACGAAAGGCAGGACGCAACTCACAAGGAATTCTTGTCAGTTGAAGATGGAAAGATTGCATTGACAGTTGGCGGAGATGATGGATACGGGTTTATGACAAAGTGGCATGACTGCAAACTTGGTGACTTGCTTCAAATCAAGCATGGTTTCGCTTTCCTCGGTGAACATTTCGGCAGATCCGGTACGCATGTCGTTCTGACTCCTGGTAATTTTCATGAAGAAGGAGGTTTCAAAGAAACAATTGACAAAGCGAAATGGTATAGCGGTCCGATACCTATTGACTACGTACTGAATGAAGGCGACCTTATCGTTGCAATGACAGAACAGGCCGAAGGGTTGCTAGGAAGTAGTGCACTCATTCCCCGAAGCGGGATTTACCTTCACAATCAGCGGCTCGGACTTGTCCTCGTTCGTGACAGGAAATTAACTGATCAGCATTTCATTTACTATCTCTTCAATTCAAAGCCAGTTCGGCAGCAGATTCGCGCTTCTGCAAGCGGTACGAAGATTCGACACACAGCGCCATCAAGAATTGCTGATGTGAATGTAAGTATTCCCCCATTGTCGGAGCAAAAGCGGATTGCAGGTATTCTATCAGCTTATGACGATTTGATCGAAAACTGTCAGCGGCGGATCAAGATTCTTGAGACGATGGCCCGAGACCTTTACCGCGAATGGTTTGTCAATTTCCGTTTTCCCGGCCATGAAAATATTTCTCTCGTTCCTTCTGCTTTGGGTGATATTCCGGAGGGGTGGGAGGTGAAGAAAGTCGGTGATGTATTTCAAACTATTCTTGGAGGAACACCGTCTCGCAACAACCCTGACTATTGGGAAGGTGGTACAATTCCATGGATAAACTCGGGAAAAGTAAATGATCTTCGTATCATTGAGCCATCGGAATTCATCACATCTCTTGCATTGCAAAAGTCTTCAGCAAAACTAATGCCCAAAGGAACAACAGTTCTTGCAATTACTGGCGCTACTCTTGGGCAGGTTAGTTATCTCGAAATCATGACTACTGCTAATCAATCTGTAGTTGGTATAATAGATGACTCAAAATTATGGTCTGAATGGATATATCTAACAATGTGTGAAAAAATCAAGGGTATTATCATGCATGCTTGTGGAGGAGCACAACAGCATATAAATAAAGAGATTGTAAATGATGTTTTGGTTGTAATGCCATCTATTTCTATTGGCAAAGCTTTCAAGAAACTTATCAGTCCGTTTTTTAACCAAATTGTGACACTTCTTTATCAGTGTAAAAATCTTCGCCAAACAAGTAATATATTATTTCCACAATTGTTTTAAGGTAAATTCGCTATGAACTAATGAATAAAGAAACTGATATCTTAAAATTGGCCGACGAATTGAGAAAATCGATCGAACCTCAAGATTACATTTATAATCTTGAAGTTGATTTTGATATTGAATTACAGATGTTAGCCATTAAAAGTCTGTTAAATCGTAATCGTAAATCGGACGTAGATATAAGTAATGATATAAAGGAGCTTGAGAAGCACATAACTCAATTAAAAGGAGATGCAGCTGATCATGCGGTAGATGAATGGACTGATCAATTATTTTACTCGACTTATCAAGATGCTGCCCATAGCATGTCTGCTGTAGGTATGCTTGCCCCACTGATCGAGACAATTTTCTATCAATGCCTCCAAGGTATTGGGAAAAAGTCTTTTCCTGCAACACAACCTGGAACAAACCATGAACGCTGGAATGCAGCTCATGGTATTCAGTGGGACTGCCATTTCGTTATTGTGAAAGGCAGGTTACAGAAAGACATTGTTAAAGGAATTTTCCAGTTGTCAGATGCAATTGGTCTTTCGGCGCGATTTCCTTCGGACTTAAAAGCTATTCTTTCCGCCTTGTTCTCTTACCGAAACAGCATGTTCCATCATGGTTTTGAATGGCCGGTTGAGGAGCGTGAACGTTTCTCCAAGAGAATTCATAACGAAGGCTGGCCAAAAAATTGGTTTTTGGTGTCTACAACAAATGATAACCCATGGATTTTCTCATTGTCAGATATTTTTATACAGCACTGCGAAAAAACGATTAATCTTGTATTAGAGGCAATTGGTTGTTATGTGCGCGACGAATTGCCACCCCAGAGAACAACCCCTTGAATATACTTGACCAAATTCATAACCTCTTTGAATGCATGACCTGCTATTACCTTGTTTAATGTCTTAACAACTTTAAAGTGGCGTAAGATTTATGCATATATCTGAAATTCGTATTCGAAACTTTCGTTCAATTGATGATATGACCATTTCATTGGAACGATTGACTGTGTTTTGCGGACCGAATAGTTGTGGTAAATCGAATATATTTCGTGCTATACAGCTAGCTTTTCAAGAATCCATATCTATGTCTGATGCTCAGCAAAATCTGACGGCCTCAAAATTGGTTGCTGGAGGGCCTAAGCTTTCAATTTGGGTGGAATGCAAATTGGAAAATGCGACTTCATCACTTCAGACTCTTGCTAGTGTGACAAGTGGAACAATTGATTATTCGTTTCGACTTACTCGGTCAGGAAAAGTTACTCGAAAACTGAACTTAAGAAGTATAAACGATCAAGAGTTCACGCAGTTACTTCAGAATTTTAAGCCGGTATACGTTCCACCTATTCGCGACTTGGGATCTGATGGTTTAGTTCCGTTCAGAAAACTGATTAAAGAAGCTCTTCAAAAATCAAGAGGTGCAGGCAATATTACAAGGGTCGGTGATTCAGCAAAAAAAATTTTAGAGGAAAAAGCTGCTGGGCTTTTGGGACGTCAAAATAAAATGGCGAATAAAATTTTGCATGCATATAAGCTCAGTATTGATACTGGTGAAATTGATATCGAATCTCTCTACGATAATATTAGTTTGAACGTTCATAATGGTAATGGCGTTTTGCCTTTGACATCATTGGGTACTGGACATCAAAGCGCAGTCATTTTACATTTATATCGACAACTTGGTGAAGATATGCCAGGAGAAGTACTTTTTCTTTTTGAAGAGCCCGACAATCATCTTCATCCATCAACAATTCGTGCTATTTGTGATGACTTAAAACCCATTTCAGAAAAGTCACAGGTTTTGCTTAATACCCATTCGCCAATTTTTCTCGGACATATTGGTTTCAAGCCTTTGCGGCCTTTGATTCAAACTTCTGAAGGTCGTACTGAACTCAGAAAAATCACCTTACTTGATCACTTCTCAGAAAAGGAGGCATCTGCCGCTCTTGGCTATCACGGGTTGCGCCTTACAGAGCCACTACTGAGCAACCGAGTGATTATAGTTGAAGGCCCGACAGATAAGGGGGTGCTTGCGACGCTTTATGAAAAACGAACCGGTCTTACGGTAGATCAAGCAGATATCCTTCTCGTCGCAGCAGGAGGAAAAGATAAGGCGGTTATTTTATCCTATTTATTGAGTTGCCTTGGTGTAGACTGGCGTTGTGTCATGGATTATGACTCAGCTTATTCTTCGGAAGTCCCTTATTCTAAGCCAGCTTTATCTCAAACTGATAAATTAGCTGGTATTAATGCTATAAACACTCTTAAATCTTTTCTGGATGCTTCTCAAAAACGTGGAAGAAATGCAGAAAAGCTTCTTACAACTGTTCTGGATGAGTTCACTAATGGTCGAAATATCCCTTTAATTTATGATGCATCTCCTTTAAAGAAATTGCTTGAAAAGACGAATTTACTTGACATTACTGAACAACGTCAGTTAAAATCGGCCTTGACTCGAAATAGTAAAAGAAAATCATGGGAGTTGCTAGGAAAGGCAAAAACATTTATTTGGTCAGGAACAATTGAAGATGTACTTCTTCGTAATAATGCAGCTGAAAATTGTGTGGAGACAGTATTTGTGTCAGTCGGAATACTTCCTGCACCGTTGGCGGTTAATGCACAGAGACGAGCAACTTTATACAAAAAACTTCATGAGTCTGGCAATACACCATTAGTTCTTTCAAATATTGTTATTGCATTAGAAAATAGTGGGTGTTTTAATAGATCGGAAGTAAATGAGTGTTTCAAAGTGCTGTTTCAAAATGTTTGATTGAATTTATGTTCATGCATTACTCCGAATTCAAGCTTGTAGAACAGCCTGCGATAGGGTTGTTTGCGGAGCTTGGTTGTTCGATGGTGTCGGTGCTGGAGGTGTTGCTGCTTCCGAAACGTATATCCGGGGAGATGGCTGTATGAAAGCCGCTGATCTTGATATCCTGCTCCAGGAGGGCGAGGGGGTGATGCTTGAGTACAAGGAGGGGATTTCTGCATCATTTGCCCGTGAGCTGGTGGCTTTTACCAACACGGCAGGAGGTCGGATTCTGCTTGGTGTTCGGGATAACGGTTCGGTTAAGGGGATTGCTGATACAAACGTGTTGCGGGCGCGAATTCAGGATATTGCCCGGAACTGTGATCCTCCGGTGCAGATTCTGTTGCAGCATAT
>JAAXWV010000385.1 GCA_013334845.1 Candidatus Roizmanbacteria bacterium
TAAAATAGGGCCGAGAAAAATAAGGAATGAAAAAAAGGATATAAAAGCATGCACAGCTAATAATCTTGCCGACCTTATATTTCGAATAAGAAGGTAGATGATTGATCCAATACATACAACGAGAGTAGCGCCTAACAGCTTTAGGTAAATTAAAATTGTTGGGTTGTTAATTACTTTCCAAAACTCGGGGATTGGGGCACTAAAAATACTGCGGAAATAATCAGACATAAAGTTGGGAAATCCGATACTCCACAAACTATACCAGAGGGTGTTGTTTATCATTAGTCGGATATTGCTCAGTTCTATTTTGTAATTATCATTATTCGTAACAAACTGCAGACTATATCGATATATGAGGTAAAAAAGCATAGAGATAATCAGATAGGGAATGAGTTTTTTTATCTCTCTTTTTTTATGAAGGAATACTTCGTAGAAAACAAGAAAAAGGGAAAATAAGATTGCAGTTTCCTTACAGAAGAGAGATAAAATAAATAATATAATGCTTGGGAGTAGTGCTCGTTTTACATAAAAATAAAATGCTGCACTAAGAAAAGTAAACATTAATATCTCTTGATAGGTGGCGAGCCAATATAGCTGAAAGACGTGAACAAAGCTCACTGCATAGAGAAACGTAGCAGTGCGAGAGAGGACTTCGTTTTTGGTTACCGTTAACAATGATTTGTAAAGAAATATCAGGCCAATAAAGTAGGTAAAAAACACAACTGCATGAGCTACAATCATATTGTTTCCCGTATGCTGAATGAAGAAATAGAAGACTTCGGTGGGAAGGGGTTTATATGAGTAATCTCGAATAGGTGAAAAAAAGTTGAGGAATCCCTGAAATGAATGAATATTACTGATCTGGAGGAAAAAGTAATCATCCTGAAAAAAATGAATAGAGAATGCCTGTTGAAACAGGAATAGAATAATAGTGAAGAGACCTCCGAAATAAATCAGATCCTTTTTCATGGATTGTTCGTCAATTCGTATAGGTAATTGGACGAATGTTTTCCGGGTTTATCGTATTTCTTAATCAGACGGATGGGCCAGTCTTTCGGGAATGTATCCCGATGGGCAAAGACTACATAAACATAGTGATCCTTCAATAGTTTTTGATTGGCTTTAAGCTCTGTATCTCCCAATGGCCAGTAACCTTGAATACTGATTTTGTCGTTTCGACTCAGAAGAGAGTCTAATACATCTCCACTGGTGCCAAAATTGCCCTCAGCAAGAAGTACTACCGGTTTCTCTTTTGATTTTTCCCGTGCAAACGAAACGATCTCTGACATGCCCCAGCCAGCGGGCCAACCTTCAAGGTACTGCCCTCGATCTACAGGCGGAAGTAATGCGACAGCGGGGTTGAAGATTATAGCGTAGTTTAAATAACCAACAGACACTAAAAAGGTTACGATAAGGAGCAACCTTAGTTTGATGTCTTTTTGGGAAGCAATAAAGTATATTCCGAGGAATGTGAATATACTCGCAAAAAAGATGAGATAACGGGGAAAGAGGATTTTTGAGAAAAATGACACTGCACCATAGGGAATCACTATCCATAGATAGAAATAGAGAGCTAACAGACGATCTTTTATGAAAAGAAGGATGAAGCCAAACACACCAATGAGG
>JAAXWV010000386.1 GCA_013334845.1 Candidatus Roizmanbacteria bacterium
CGCCCGATCATGGTGGCCGAATGACCCAACAGAAACAATGCTTATTTTTTTTGCTCTTTTCAGAATCGGCAGGGCATCGTTAACCGCCCGAACCGACTCCCTCCCCGCTTTCCATGCAACAACAACCCTCTCTCCCACAGTTGCAAGGGTTCCAGAACAAGGAATTACCAACAGCGGACGGCCGGCAGCAAGTCCCAGCCGCTCGATAAAATCAGCAGGAGTAGTATTATTGGGGGAATTTTTGTCGTACTGTCCAACAATGATAAGGTCCGTGTAGTAGGTGTAGGAAGTGATGATCTCTGTGACACTCACTCCCACAACAGACCAGTCAACATAGAGCCATTCGGCCGAAATATCTGCCTCAGCAGTCTTTTCAAGAAAAAGCGTCTGCATTGCCTTGGCGCCCAACTCCATAATACCGCCATGCCGTGGGGCGTAATATTCGTGGGCAATAACGTAAAGTCCTTTGAGATTTGCACCGTGAGTACGTGCAAGGTTAATCGCCAAATCAAGCCTTGCCGTGCAACTGGGGGAGTTGTCTAAGTGGATGAGAATGTTTTTGAGTGCCATACAATCTCCTTGTTGTGAACTGAGTTCATTTTGGTTACAGAAGCTTTGTTCAGCACTCGTCAGGACAGTTTCGAGGCAACTATACCACCATGAAATAAATATTCAAATTAATAAACAATATATAGCAATAAATGTTTTGTCGTTGTTTGTTGTGAAAACTCAGTCTTTAGCAACGGCAATAATTTCCGCTATTATCCTGATATGAATAAGTTGCCCGCATACCTTCTACACCATTGGCGTTTACTATCGGGATGGAATTAGTTAGGTCAAGACGAACCACACCACGCCCTCTTATTACACAATCTCCATGCTATAGTTCAGGAGTCCACAAGACCGAATGACTGATAATAGAAAGCCGCCTCTTTTCAGGAGAGGAGGGATACTTGTCTATTTGGTTATGAAACAAAAAGCACCTCATAAAATTGAGGTGCTTTATAGTAATATTTATTTAATTATTTATAGCTAATTTGGTTCTGTCAGTGTTTTCATCGTTGCGTTAGCATCTTTGAGCTGTTGCTCAAGCTTTTTTAAACCTTCTGCTGAATACATCTTGCTACCCTTCTTGATTTCAGCACGAATTTTTTTAATTCTTTGCTGAAGAGTATCCGATTCAATCTTACATGAATCTGCTGTTTTCTGAATCGCGACTCCTTCCATTGCAAATTTATCTTTGTTAGGTCCTCCTTCACCAGCAAAAACGAAAGATGTTGCGGAAACCAATAAAACTGACATGGCAATAATTATAGATTTTTTCATAGCTTCTCCTTTTGGTTAGTTTGAGATTCTTTGCGACATATACGAATTTAATTCTTATAAGTCAATAATATTTTAGCTATCCGATCATGCTAATAATTAGCGTGATTCTAGCGAAAACTGATACTCCATATTTTCAGCAACATATGCTTCCATTTCAGTCTTCATATTTTTCAAATCGCTTACACCTTCCCTGACCTTACCCCATTGATTGAACCAGTTTTAACTTAGGTTTTTCGGTCTTTTGTTCTTTTTCAAATGTTCTTGCGAACTCAGTTGGTGCCATGCCATT
>JAAXWV010000387.1 GCA_013334845.1 Candidatus Roizmanbacteria bacterium
TTACGCTTTAGGATGAGCAATATTTGCTTACCTTGTCAAGAGATATCATCAGGCTGTACAATTTAGTTCGAGGGCAGAAGAATTGAACAAGACAGTTATTTTTCGACTATTAACCATTCCGGGAACACTATATCCGTGCTTTTTAAAGACACATTAAGGTGTTCCCACTCGGATAGGAATTTTGGAGGTTTTATTTTGCTGTGTGGTACAGGGTCTTTCCAATTCGCTTCTGTTTTCTCTGTAATATCAAGCGAGAAACGCATCCTCTCCTTGCTAAACAAGTCTATTTGAACTGGGATGATAAAATCTAGAAAATAAGCCTCCTCATCATAAGAGAAGGACTGGCTTATAGGAACTCTTATATTGTTTATTACTGTCCGATTTTGATTTTGACGAGATCGTTTTTCAATCACGCTGTCCCACTGTAGTTGCACTTTTTGCCATTTCCTTGAGTCATCAGAAGCGCTGCAAGGCACAGTAATTCTTCTATTATAGTAGTGTATTGCTGTGAAATGGATTGCGTTAACTGTGGCGGTTGTTGGCAATGGATTTTCCATAATTATTTCCATCCATGAAGTTTTTCTTTCATTCTCTGGCTTAAAAAATTTTCTCCAATTAGATTGATCTTCAATTATGCTTGTCATGCGCGCATTTGTTAATAGCACCATATTCGGATCGGGTAGTTGTACATCACAACCTTGGCGTGTATACCATCGATCCCCAAAGTCCTCGATCCAATTGAGAGAGGGCGTAACAATATTCCATTGGTGAAAACCTGTTTCGAATTTCAACTCAATAGGCATATCCGGGACTTGCGAGAAACCTATAGCAGCAACGAGTAAAACATGATCTTTTTTGGTATAAATCTCCTTATAAGTAAGATTTCCACCTTTTACTTCTACCAGCGAGGTAGAGTGAAGCACTTTCAGATAGGGAGATCTATTAAATGTATCAGATCTAAAAGTAACTCTTGCCTTGATCATCAATGTATATCGTCTTCCACGACCAATCTTCTCAAATTCCGTTTCCCAACTGATTGGGCGACTTTCGAATTTAGTTCCGATACAACCAGAAGGAATGTCTATCGATGTTTTATTTTCTGGTTGAGATGAAAAAGACAACTTAATAATATCCCCTCCAGCAACGTCTCCGATAGATATATCCCCGGATTGACCATTATCATTTATTGAAATTACTGATTTTGTCGTGGAAATACTCTGCCCTGCTAATTTGATAAGTAAAGATCTAAGTTCTGCTTCGGAAGAGATATGATGTTCAGCGATTTCTCTAGGAATAACATGGCGGCGCAAGTTTTCAAGTAAATTCGCGAGTTCTTCTGCACTTTGTTCGTCTACTTGGTTAAATAGCTTTCGTAGAGCGATTTCAGTTTCGGTAATGCTGTTCATACTTCCCTCCACTTATGCACTATTGTTCTTGTACTGTTGAACTGGAGTCACTTCCTGCCTATCAAGTTCCTGATTGATATAGTATACTCTGCACGGGTAGAAAGTGGACGGCGGGCGACCCTGGGCGTATACTACCCATCATGGGAGCAAGGCACAGGGAAGGATGACCGCAATGATCCAGATCACCTTTACGGAGGCCGACATTGCC
>JAAXWV010000115.1 GCA_013334845.1 Candidatus Roizmanbacteria bacterium
ATCGGAGTTGCCTTAATTACGTTCAAACTGTTGATGGTCGTTTCAGGTCGCTATAATAAACGTTTGTCACTATGGTTTCAGGCCGCCCTTTTGTTGATAGTTATTTTCACTCCGATCTCTATCCAATTGGCTCATTTTGGTACAACTGAGTCACTGCTCATGTTTTTTACGATGGCATTATTTTATGTTTCGTTCCAATATCAGAGCGGTAAATACGGTAGTGAACGCTACTTAGGATTATCAGCTTTGATTCTCGGTTTGGCGATTGGAACAAAAGTTTCAATGGCCCCGTTTCTTGTAGTACCGATCGTGGTGTCAGTAAGTAATCTGCAAAAATCTGAACATTTTTCTTATCTTAAGATATTTTTTATCACGGTAAAGTTTGTACTCATGACTGCTATGTTTGCTCTTTTTGCGTCGCCCTACAACGTGATCAGTTTCTCAGATTTTTTGGGCTCTATGCATTATGAATCGGGCGTGGGGACAGGGACTCTGCCAGTCTTTTATACTCAACAGTTTCAGTACTCAGTGCCTTTGCTATTTCAAGCAGTACGCATCTTTCCCTATGCTCTCGGGTGGCCCATTTTCCTTCTGTCGCTTTACGGAGTTATTTTTTTGCCTTGGAAATCCTTCTATAATCTTGTTCGGTTGTTGCTGGTGGTCGCTGTTATACCAGCTGCTTTTCTTTATGCAAAGTGGACACGATTCATTGCTCCCGCATATCCTCTCATGGTGCTCCTCGCCGCACTTTCAGTAATGGACATATATTATAAATTTCGTACGGCACAGTACGGAAAATATGCCCAATTCGCTATTGGATTAACGCTGTTTATTTCTGTCGTACCTGGTGTAGCTTTTCTATCTATTTATCAAAATCCCGATGTCAGGTTTCAGGCTTCGGCTTGGATGTATCGCACAATACCTCGGGGCAGTAATATACTATCTGAGACAGCTAACACTGTTGATTTGCCTATACCTTCTTCGCTAACTAGTCGGAATGAGGAAGTAACGTGGTCTACTCGCAGTTATGTTTCATTTAATTTCTATGATCTTCAGCAGGAGTCCTCATTACAGCAACAGTTGAGATATGTCCTTCCCAACACTGATGTTATTGTGGTACCGACGCGTAGGGTGTTTGCCAACTACACCTGCATTTATCCTTCCGATTTTGACGCGAATCCTGGTTATGGATATAATCCTAATCGATGCGATTCACTACGTCAGAATTTTCCACTTCTAACTCAGTACTACACAGGGTTATTTAACAATCTACAAGGCTTCCAACTGACAGCTGAGTTCCATTCGTATCCGAGAATTGAACTTTTTGGTTTGAAATTAGAGTTCCCCGATGAGGCCGCTGAGGAGACTTTCACGGTCTTTGATCATCCAGTGGTGAGGGTCTATACGAGAATTAATAATTAAGAATTAATGATTGATAATTACCTTTGATGGTATGGCTTGACAGATTGTGAGTAGATCGTCATAATCAATCTATATGAATATAAAAAATCTTATCGTCTTTATTGGAATGTTGGCTGCCGTATTGGTATTTCTTGTGATTATTGATAAATATCAAATCAGGTATCCATTATCGGTTGTAAATTCTACACAGGCGGCTGATCTTTCTGTTGTTGGCGAGGGAAAAGTAGATGTGATTCCCGATACTGGTTCTGTGACGGCTGGAATAAGTATTCGCAACGAGTCAACAGCAACTGAGGCACAAGCTAAAATGAATGTAACAAACAATGCAATTATCGAAGCCATGAAACAGATAGGCATCGATAAAAAAGACATTAGAACGACAAACTATTCTGTATACCCCAATTATACTTACGACCAGGGAAATTCCCAGAAAATTCAAGGGTACGGGGCTAACGCCAATGTGACGATAAAAGTGAAGAATGTTGCTCAGGTTTCTCAGGTTATCGAGGCGGCGACAAAAGCAGGTGCAAATGAGATTCAGGGAACTCAATTTACCGTAAATGATCCAGCGAAATATCGAGAAGCGGCACGCGAGAATGCGATAAAAAATGCTCGTGAACAGGCGGCAAAACTGGCTTCGAGTCTCGGTATCAAACTCGGCCGGGTGACCAATATCGTTGAATCAAATGGCGCGGTGCCGGTAGCATTCGCGACCGATATGAAGACAAATGCAATGGTGACGGGTGGCGGGAACAGTCCGAGCATCGAACCGGGAAGTCAGACGATTACCTCCGTGGTGACACTCTATTTTGAGAAGAAGTAAAAATACAATGCAAGGATTCTGATCCAACATAGTGTAGAACGTCTGAAAAAGCTCAATACGTCATAGATTCTTCAGAAACGTTTCCAGGATATGATAGTACTCTTCCAGACTGGCGATGCTTGCCCACTCTTCATCGGTATGCAGTCCTCCACTGATCGGGCCGAATGTGACTCCATCACAGCCAGCCTCGTTAAATATCCGTATATCCGAAGCTCCGTGTTTCACAATAATCGGCGAGAGATTGCCTGTCACCTGCTTTGTAGCATTCGATAGTGACTGGACAAACACATTATTTTCATCGGTGAATTGAGGTGAATCATTTTCAGCTATATCTAATGTCACACCTTCAGGGAGAATAGAATCGAAATATCGTTGAGTCACCAGCTTTCTATCTTCTGTTTTGCTGTAAAAATGAGGATCTTCCGGAATATAGCGAATGTCAAGCCACAACTCGGCGCTGTCGGGAATTTTATTGAACGTTTCGTTTGGAGTATAAATTTTTGCCACGTTTACTGTAGTTTTCCACTCTTCCTGCAAAGGAACCGGATAATCTTTTTCCAGACGATCGAGTACCTCTTTGATCTTTCCGAGAGCATTTACTCCCCGCCATGGATAGGCCCCATGTGCCGTCTTACCGGTAGCCTTTATCTTGGCCCACACGATCCCCTTCGCCTTTGTATTAACTCCGTAATCAGTGGGTTCACCTGCGATGGCAAAATCAGCTCGTACTCCCTGCTGAATCTGATAACCGGTGCCGTTGTAGCCGCCAACCTCCTCATCAGTCACGAGTTGGAGACCGAGGGGATAATCCAGCGTTTTTGCAAGATTTTTAAAGACAAGAATTTCGGCTGCCGCAGCGCCTTTCATGTCTGAGACTCCCCTACCCCAAAGTTTCCCCTCTTGTTCAACGGGAGCATATTGTTCTTCTCTTCCGGGTACCACATCGAGGTGGGCGTTGAGGATAATCTTGAACCGTTCCGGCCGTTTTTCTCCTGCATAGGCAAGGAGACTCGGTACTCCATCTTTCTCGAATTCTTCAATGGTAAATCCTTCGAGTTCTTTTTTGGCAATTTCAAGAACCTCTTTTAATTTGTCTGGTGTGTCCTTTGTTGAAGGAACAGTAATAAGTTGTTTGGTTAAATCAAGTACCGATGACATACCTCTATTTTACACCCTGAGGGTGTAAAATTGGAGTATGAAAAAGGTATTAAAAGCAGAGATTGGTCTTGATCAGCTTCGGGGGAGTTTGGATAATATTGATAATGCCATTCTGCTTTTATTGGTTGAGCGGTTTAAAATAACTCATACGGTCGGATTACTGAAAAAAGAAAATCGGATGCCGGCGCGCGATGAGGCTCGTGAAGAAGCACAATTTGCACGATTTAGGACGATGGCACGAGAGAAGGGCTTAGACGAAGAACTGATCGTAAAAATCTACCGGCTCATCATTGATGCGGTGGTAGAGGAACATAAGTATGCGTAATTAATGATTAAGAATTAAGAGTTAAGAATGGGAAAATTGGTAAAATCCCAGATTTTTGCAGTAGGTTGTGTGCTTTTGAATCTTCCTAACAATATGTTCCACCGATTGTAGATCGTGACCTGAGAACTCAAAATCTACATAAAACAGGTATTCAAATGGCTTGTTTTTGATGGGTCGGGATTCAATTTTAGTAAGGTTGATATTGTTTTCAGCCACTATTTTAAGTGCCTCAACTAGACTTCCCGGCTGGTGTGCAATCTGAAAAATGAGCGAACATTTATTGGCATCCTGTATTACTTGCGGCTTACTGTTGATCACCAGAAAACGAGTGCAGTTGGAGGAGTCGTCTTCGATATTATTGTCCAAGATTTGCAAATTATATAACGTTGCCGCTTCTTTGCTGGCAATGGCGGCAAAATGGACATCTTTTGTTTCGGAAATATGTTTCGCGGCGACTGCAGTGTTTTCGGCAACGCACGGTTCCATCCATGTATGTTTCTCAAGATAGTTGGCACACTGTTCGATCGCTTTGATATGGGAGTACACTTTTGTAATTTGTTTTAGCCGTTTCGCAATTTCTTCTCCAGTGGGAACTGCTAGCAAGTGATGCTCTACCGGTAAAAATATCTCATCAATTACATGGACTGGATATGTGTATAGATGGTCATAGTTTTCATAAACAGATCCGGCGATGGTGTTTTCGATCGGGATGATACCGTATGTTCCAGGATTCTTTTTTACCATCATGAAGACGTCACGAAAAGTTTTCATGTTTGTATATGATGCTGCTATGCCAAATTTCTTTTTGGCTGCCAGATGGGAAAAACTGCCAGGAACGCCTTGATAGAAAATAGTCATGGAAAAAAATTAATAATTAAAAATTAAGAATTAAGAATGAACAATACCGTGAATCTTATTTATTTTCTCCATTAATTCGGCAAAGACTCCGGTTGTTATGGTCTGGTCTTTATCCACTGGTTCCTCTTCAGGATTGGTATGTACCTCTATCACGAGGCCATCGACTCCAATCGCGATTCCGCCAAGCGCCAGATGAGATACCATATCACGTCTCCCGGCGGTGTGAGAGGGATCGATAATCACTGGCATCTTATGGTCATGTTTTGCTACAAGTGCTGAGTTAAGGTCAAGCGTAAATCGCATAGAATCAGCACCCGTTCGGATTCCCCGCTCACACAAAATTACCTTCTTCTCGCCG
>JAAXWV010000116.1 GCA_013334845.1 Candidatus Roizmanbacteria bacterium
GAGGGATTATGTGGCCCGAAGTGATCGCACCGTATCAGGTTCATCTGGTAGGTCTTGATCTTAAAGATGATGAAATTAAGCAAAAGGCAGAGGCCCTATATCAACGACTCAGTGAAAAAGGAGTAGAGATATTATTCGATGATCGAATACAAACCTCCGCCGGAGAAAAGTTTGCCGATGCGGATCTTATTGGTATCCCGCACCGCATCACCATATCCAAACGAACTGGTGATAAAATAGAGTACAAGAAGCGCACAGAAACCGAAAGTAAACTTATCAGCGAAGAAGAACTGATGGAAGCGATAAGTAAGGAGTGAAAAGTGCTAAGAGCCAAATTACAAAAGTGTGTATGTCATTGCGAGGAGCATTAGCGACGAAGCAATCTCCTTGTAAAGAATATTCTCGTCATCCCTGCGAAGGCAGGGATCCACCACGAATCGTTCGATGACGGTAGCCATGGATCCCATGTCGGAGCACGGGATGACGGACACAGAGAATAACACGTACACGGCAATTTCCATATTTTCATATTTCCATATTTTCATATTTACATATTTTAAAATTGATTTGATGCATCTCATCATTACTCACAAATCACCCGATCTCGACGCTTCGACCGCGTGCTGGCTAATCACCCGCTACCTTCCTGGCTGGAATGAGGCAGAATATGGCTTTGTGCCGGCTGGAGAGAGCTGGGAAGGCAAAGATCCCGATATTGATCCCCAAATCATTCACGTTGACACAGGACTCGGCAAATTTGACCATCACAACACTGATGCATACATCAGTGCTTCGTTACTCGTCTTCAAATACCTCAAGAAAAATGGTCATATTCCCGATCGTGATCTCATAGCACTCGAGCGGATGATTGACTATGTTAATGCAAGCGACCATTTTTTTGAGGTTTCGTTTCCGGAAGCAGACAACGATCGGTATGAATTCAACTTTTCAGTATATATAGAGACGGTACGCGCCAACTTTCAAGACGATCACAAAATACTGGAATTTATGTTTCCCAATCTTGATCTTATTCTGCAAGATTTCAAAAACAAAGTCCGTGCAGAAAAAGATATTTCAGAGGGATTTGTCTTTCAGTCCAAATTCGGTAAATGTCTGGCCGTCGAATCAGCTAATGAAGTGGTTGTCAAACTTGCACAAAAAAAAGGTTTTATTGCTGTCATTCGCAAACACCCAATCAAGGGATATTTTAGTATCAAGACGCTCCCGTCACCTAAATACAACCTGACTCCACTCTATGAATGGCTCGTCAAAATGGATAAAAAAGCAAACTGGTATCTACATCCATCCAAAAATATGCTCTTAAACGGTTCATCCAAGAAGCCTGACATGGTCGCATCTCAACTGCCAATCAATAAAGTGGTTGAAATAATGCGTAAAATGGAATAAAATAGGGGATATAGTAATTGTATTTCTACTTGCAAAGAAAGGGGGTTTAGAACACATATGGTCATGATTCAGAAGAAAAAAGGAGATTCCAAAGACGCTATTTTCAGAAAATTTACTAAAGCTTTCATCGAAGAGAATGTTGTCGATGAAGTACGTAAACGAATGTTTTACAAGAAGCCCTCACTCAAACGAAAAGAAGAAGAGAAAGAGAGAACTACTCGTAAACCTCGCCGCATTATGCCGCGAAGAATAACCATTCGTTAAGTTTGCAATTCATCCCCACATGACGCAACTTTCATGTGGGGAATTTTTTAATTATGTTAAATATTGTATCTCCATCGCGTTACAAGCTAAACCGCAAACACATCAATGAGTTTGTTACCGGCTTGTTTACTAAATACGATATCAATCAAGATAGGGTAGTGAACATCGTTTATGTAGGGAAACGAAAAATGAAAGAGATTGCATCGACCTATAAACATGAAGATGTGGCACTTCCTGTATTGGCGTTTCCGTATGTTGAAGAGTCAAAAGCAGACAATAACCACACGTTTGGGGAAATTATCTTGTGTTATCCTCAAGTGATACTGCTTGCCGCCGAACGATCAAAGAAGGTAGATGACATGATGAATCAACTCATTGAGCACGGCCTTAGGAATATCATCGTCAACGCCTCAACCCCCCTTTAACCTTATATCCACTCGTCATCCCGATGAAAATCGGGATCCACTCAATTGTCCATACCATAAAACCCTGAGCGAAGTCGAAAGGTCATCGAATCCAGTAGTTCGCCACACCCCATAACGTTATGAGGGTGAATACCACTGTGGTAATAAGCATTCCCATTTGTTTGGCACTTCGAAACGCAATCCACGACGAATAGAGCCAGAAAGGTTGTGCAAGTAAATTCATCACAATTCCGATTTCCGGGTGTTTGAGCGCATAAGCCACCTGACCTCCAAGCGTAAAAAATGGAAGCAGGAACTGAGTTGCCAAATTAAACCATTTGATGTGTTTATTTTTTTCCATATATCCCAAGTATACAGCCCAGCAACATAATACGCACTGTCATATATTCCTTACGCTTTCGCAGTAAAAAAAACGTGCTTCTTATCTGGATCTTGCCCTGAGCTTGCTTGCCTCGCAGTAGCTTATTGCGAAAGCGGGTCGAAGGGGCCTCTTCCTTCGTCATCCCGTGCCCCGCCACGGGATCCAGGAGTATGATACCATTATTGTATGGACAAGATTTCCTTTGTCTATATTCTCTCCAATAAACGAAATGGTACTCTCTACATTGGAGTGACGAGCAACCTGCTAAAACGTATATACGAACATCAACAGAACGTGGTGGATGGATTTAGTCAGAAATATAACCTACATCTCCTCGTCTACTATGAAGTGCATCCAACCATTGAATCAGCGATTGCGAGAGAGAAACAGTTGAAAGAATGGAGGCGGTGGTGGAAGATTCAGCTCATTGAACAGCAAAACCCGCTATGGAAAGACTTATCAGAGCAATTGAGTAGATAGGGCAAATGAGTGGATCCCGGATCGGAGTCCGGGATGACAGGTTAATTTCCAAATTCATTTTCCTTCTCTCAATTTGACCTTCCCGCCTGAAAGATTTACAATAGGGTATGTTTTATCTCACCTACCGTCCCAAGACACTCTCCGAGCTCGACAACTCAAACGTCTCTGATACCCTCAAGAATATACTTCATGCTCCCGAGGTTCCCCATGCCCTCCTATTTGTGGGACAAAAGGGAACAGGGAAGACTTCCACCGCACGCATCTTCGCCAAAGCGGTAAATTGTCTCCAGAATAAATTCAGTGGAGTAGGGGAGTCATACGAACCGTGCAACACATGTAGCAACTGTATCAGTATCGAGGCTTCTTCCTCTCCCGATGTCACCGAGCTCGATGCAGCCTCAAATCGAGGTATTGAGGAGGTAAAAAAACTGATCCACGAGTCAGCATTTGCCCCCATCTCCGGTAAATTTAGAGTCTTTATTATTGACGAAGCACATATGATTACTCATGATGCCTTTAATGCCCTGCTTAAGACACTTGAGGAGCCGCCAGCATCTGTAATATTTATTCTAGCCACCACCAACGAGGAAAAGGTTCCCAGTACTATCCAATCACGCTGCCACCGGATTTCCTTCGGCAAGGCGAAGAAAGAGGACGTTATTTCAATGCTTAGGCGGATCATGCGGGCAGAACATATTACGGCTCCGGACGATTTTCTAGAAGTTATTGCCACTCACAGCGATAAATCCTTCCGTGATGCGACAAAACTTCTGGAAGAATTGGTGGTACAAAACAAACTCACCGCCATAGAAGCCCGCGAATATATCGGCGTTCGCACGAAAGAAAGCCTTATTGAAGTGCTGGGAACCCAACCACTAAAAGACGCCCTGCAGTGGAGCAACGAATTCTCAAAAACGGGTGGAAGTATCAAACGGCTTATTGAGGAATTATTGGAAGAGCTTCGACTTGTCCTGTTAAGTAAAAATGGAGTAGCGGTAGACGATGTACTCGCTACACCTCTTACCGTACCCCAGGTTTCGGTACTTATGAAATTACTCAACGAAGCCTACGGTCTCTTGAAAAGCTCGCCGATTGAGGCAATCCCCCTTGAGATTGCCCTCGTCGAATTCTATAATTATAAGAATAGACAGTAAATTTTAAATTTTCAAATTCTCATATGGCAAACCCATTCGGTAATTTAGGCGACTTACAAAAACTTCAGCAGCAAGCAATGGCCATGCAACAAGCTCTTCAAAAAGAGACTGTCACCATTGAAAAAAACGGCGTCAAAGTCGTACTTCGCGGCGATCAGCAAATCATGGAAGTCTCTGTCGACGGAATCATTGAAAACCGCATCGCTGATGCAATCAATGAAGCCGTCAAAAAGACTCAGGAGATGGCCGCCAAAAAACTCCTCGAGATGAATAAGTAAGAAGTAGGGTGCATAATTATGCGCCAACTCACGCCACCCCCGCGGAGGCGGGAATCCACTACGAACCGTTCGATACCTATACCCATGGATCCCGGATCGGGTCCGGGATGACGGATATTGAGATCCTGAACAGAGTTGAAAGATGACGATAACAGATTTGAATTTTTAAATTGAATTTGATTACAAATTTCAAATTTAAAATTTAAAATTTTTAAAATACTGTATACTGTCCCTATTATGTACAAA
Organism: Candidatus Roizmanbacteria bacterium; assembly: GCA_013334845.1. Taxonomy (GTDB): domain Bacteria; phylum Patescibacteriota; class Microgenomatia; order UBA1406; family GWC2-37-13; genus JAAXWV01. The sequence goes on from JAAXWV010000116.1 coordinate 4,616, forward strand.
CTTTTTTCAGGTACCTCAAACCCGTCACTTTCTCAGGAAGTTGCCGAACTGCTCAAGCACCCCCTTTCCGAATCGGAAGTGGTGCGTTTTGACAACAGCGAAGTACGCGTAAAAATAAATGAAGACGTAAAAAACGATACATCAATCGTGATTCAAACAGGAGCAAATCCGACTGATTCCAGTTATATGGAGCTCTTCCTCTTCTGCGACGCGCTGCGTCGATCCGAAGCAAAGAAGGTAGTAGCTTTCATTCCTTATCTCGGGTACGCCCGCCAAAATATTCAGCACCGCGACGGTGAATGTGTCTCAATTCATGTCATCATAAA
>JAAXWV010000388.1 GCA_013334845.1 Candidatus Roizmanbacteria bacterium
ATCGAAAAAAACATGAAGGTCCTGCAGCACGTGAAAGAGCGTACAGGCTGCAAAATATTTCACGCACTGAAGGCGTATGCCTCTTTTGCCACGTTCCCGATGATGTCCAGGTATCTTGACGGCGTGTGTGCAAGCGGCCTCAATGAGGCGAGGCTTGGCTATGAAGAATTCAAAAAGGAAGTGCATACCTTCAGTGCAGCATACCGGGGAAAAGAGATAAATGCTATCCTTACCAACAAGGAGAAGCTACATACGGAGGTCGATATTACATGCCGTGATAAGTATTCGCAGATCAGAAAACGTCTCCAAATGCTCGCAGTTCGCAGTCTTATTTATATCTTTCTTACTAAGACAGCATTCGCAATTATCCTTGAGTATCCTATTTCACTCTACTTATTTAATGAGGCGAGAATTGTGCCCATTATTATCAATAGCCTTTTTCCACCGTTTTTGATGCTGGTTATTCTTGCGCTTATAAAGCTGCCTAACGACGAAAATACTCAAAACATATATCAGCGGATTATTGACATTATCGACAAGGACAAAACCTATGAGACCAAAGTTGCCTTGCTCACCAAAAAATCAAAAGCTAAAAAATCATTTCTCGCTTTTGGATTCACCATTTTTTATTCTTCCACTTTTTTCATCACCTTATTTTTAATTTATCAAGCTCTCAGTCTTCTTAATTTTAATATTATTAGTCAGGCGGTATTTATTTTCTTTATCAGCGTCGTATCGTTTTTCTCCTATCGTATCAAGGGTGTGACTAATGAGTACCGATTGGTTGAGAAAGACAGTGCATTTACTCCAGTAGTTGACTTTTTTTTCATGCCGATACTTTCGATTGGTAAGTTTTTGTCGACTGAGATCTCAAAGCTCAATTTCTTCATTGTTATATTCGACTTTATCATTGAAGCTCCGTTCAAGCTTCTTATTGAAATTGTTGAAGAGTGGATCAGCTTCGTCAAGGCAAGAAAAGAAGAGATTGTTTAGTTCGAGCCCTCCAACACTGCGTTTAACGTATGAATATGTGTCTGCGAACGGAATGTCCCACTTGCAACTACAGCATTAGAGTAGAGAACATTCATAGCTAAAACAAAAAACAGAAAAATCATTGCTAAAAAGATTTGTTTCATAATTTGAAAAAATTAATATTAGTCTTATACTATCCTTCTCCATTGAGACCACAATAAGAGGAGCGTAATAATTGGGTAATATCAGCTTTTTAACCTACTCATACATAATACTTACCTATTCCTGAAGGATGGCTTAAATTATTTAGGTAGACTTCAAAAGTATGAATAACAAAAACGTAGTAAGTATTCACGGTCAAGAATATATTACAGTAGCCGGGAGAGTGCAACTTGCTCATGAGGTATGTAAAACGATATCCATTACCACAGAAGTGCTTCCCATCCCGAATCAAGTAGTGGTTAAAGCGACGGTAGTGACTGATAAAGGTGTATTTACCGGTATATCGGCGGCAAATCCTACGAAGCTCATCGAGAAAACTTCGCCATATGAAGTAGCGGAGACGGGAAATGCACCCCATTCTCTGTACCAGTAGTATCTCTAAATAGCTACGATGTAAACGAGAAACGTGCTT
>JAAXWV010000117.1:0-4523 GCA_013334845.1 Candidatus Roizmanbacteria bacterium
TGCTGAGCGGGATGACGAGCGAGCGAATGACAGGTACTATTTAGATTTCACGTTTGAATTAGATTAAAAATTAAAAATTTTAAATTTAAAATTTTTTATGAATCTCTCAAAAATTTCTACCGGAAAAAATCCACCACAGGAAGTTAATGTATTTATTGAGATTCCTCAGGGAGGGTCGATTAAATACGAATTAGACAAAGAGTCTGAAGTCATCTTCGTTGATCGATTTGCCTATACTTCCATGGGGTATCCTTTTAACTATGGTTTTGTTCCAAATACTAAGGCCGAAGACGGTGATCCAACCGACGTCCTCGTAATCTCCTCATATGCCGTTGCCCCGGGAACCGTAATTGCAGCTCGACCGGTCGGAATGCTCGAAATGGAGGATGAAGAAGGAATTGATACCAAAATCATCGCTGTCCCCACCAAGAAAATCGATCCGTTTTACGCACATATCGAAGATATTAGCGATATTGACGAAATCACCAAGAAAAAAATACAACATTTCTTTAATCACTATAAGGAACTGGAACCAAACAAATGGGTAAAAACCAGAAACTTTTTAGGGAAGGAAAAAGCCTACGAGGCAATCGAAAAATCGATGAAAGAGGATAAGTAAAAGGGATTAATCGTCCGTCATCCTCGCGAGCGCGAGGATCCAGCGTATTTATTCCTACCAGGAAATCTGATATGAGGTAATTAGTATTCTGGATCGCGTTGTGCAACGGGATGACAATAGCACTATTTGAATTTAATTTCAAATTAAAAATTTTAAATTGAAAATTACACAATGACTCAGATCGTACCATCGGAAATAACACAGGAAATGAAGCGTGCATACCTCGATTATGCCATGTCAGTAATCGTGGCCCGCGCTCTCCCCGATGTGCGTGATGGTCTTAAACCAGTGCATCGCAAGATTCTTTACGCCATGCATAAGATGGGACTCACCTCGAGCGCCCGTTTTGCCAAATCAGCAAAAGTAGTCGGAGAAGTACTGGGTAAATATCACCCTCACGGTGACGTTCCTGTATACGACGCGATGGTTCGTCTCGCACAGGATTTTTCAATTAGATATCCGCTCATTAAAGGTCAGGGAAACTTCGGTTCAGTCGATGGTGACCCTCCAGCCGCTATGCGTTATACCGAGTGTAAACTCGCAAAAATTGCTGATGAAATGCTCGCTGATATTGATAAAGAGACGGTACCGTGGTCTGACAATTTTGATGCCACCATCAAAGAGCCTGATGTCCTTCCCGCAAAACTTCCCAATTTATTGCTCATGGGAGCCGAGGGAATAGCCGTCGGTATGGCAACTAAAATCCCTCCTCACAATCTCTCTGAGTTGGTAGATGCTGTTTGCCATATGATCGACAAAGCAAAGCTTTCTGAGACGGTAACAAAGGCCTCCGCTCCCGAGGCCGCTTCCGAAATGACTGTTGAAGGTACAATCGCAGAAGTGACAAAACCGGCACACCCTCTTACCTTTGATGTAGCAATTGACGACATTCTTGAATTCGTAAAAGGCCCAGATTTCCCGACATCCGGCATAATCTACGGAGTTGCTGATATCAAACAAGCCTATGCCACAGGCCGAGGCAAGATTCTTGTCCGCGGACTCGTAGAAGAGGAAGACATGGGTAAAGGCAAGACTGCTATTATTATTAATGAGCTGCCCTATCAGGTTAACAAGGCAGTTCTCGTCGAGAAAATCGCCAATTTGGTCAATGACAAAAAGCTCCTCGGTATTTCTGATCTCCGTGATGAATCTGATCGTGATGGTATACGGGTTGTTATCGAACTGAAACGTGATGCATCATACAAACAGGTTCTCAACAATCTCTTTAAATATACCGAACTGCAAACCACATTCCCGGTCAACACCGTAGCGCTCGTTGACGGTATTCCACAAACACTCTCACTTCAGACTATTCTGGAGCTCTATATCCGACATCGCATCGAAATCGTCACCAAAAGAATTGAATTTGAACTCGCTCAAGCAAAAAGAAGAGCGCATATCCTAGAAGGTTATCTCATCGCTCTCGATAATATCGACGAAGTGATCGAGATCATTAAGAAATCAAAAGACGAAACGGAAGCAAAAGGAAATCTTATGAAGAAATTCAGCCTCAGCGATATACAATCACAAGCTATTCTTGACATGCAGCTGAAACGTCTCACCGGGCTTGAACGGTCAAAGATAGAAGAAGAACTGAAAAAACTTCGTGAACTTATCGCCTATCTCGAGGACTTGCTGAAAGATATATTTAAGATTCTTGCCGTTATTAAGCAAGAATTGATTGAACTGAAAGCGAAATATGGAGATGCCCGCCGAACCAAGATTATTAAACATAAACCAGGTGAAATCAGTGACGAGGAACTTATCGAAAACAAGGAAGTAATCGTCGTCCTCACCAAAGAAGGGTATATCAAACAGGTGCCTCGTGAGACATTTAAAGTCCAGAATCGAGGCGGAAAGGGTGTGTCTGGTATCGAAACAAAAGAAACTGACAATGTATACATCATCACTTCCGCAATGACCCACGACCACATCCTATTCTATACCAATCAGGGTCGTGTATTCCAGAATCGAGTCTGGGAGATTCCACAAGGATCCCGTATCTCAAAAGGGAAGGCAATTGTCAATATGCTTACTCTTCGACCTGATGAAAAGGTTACTTCACTTATGACATACGATTCGACCACTCAGCCGAAAAATACTTTCGTGCTTATGGTCACTAAGAAGGGCACGGTAAAAAAAACTCCGTTTGAAGATTTTGCAAACATTCGCTCTAACGGTATTATTGCTATCAAGCTGGAGACCGGCGATGAACTTCTGTGGGTCAAGCTCACCAAAGGAAGTCATTACACCATGCTTATCAGCCGTGATGGAAAAGCAATCGTCTTTAAAGAAGAAGAGGTTCGAGTCACCGGACGCTCATCAATCGGCGTAAAGGGCATGGATCTTGAAGGTACCGATGTGATAGTTGCAACCGATGTATTTGAAGCTACCGATCTGAAAAAATCAATCCTTGTAATGGGAGAAAGAGGAGTGGGTAAGAAGACCGCACTCTCTCATTTCAAAGGCCAGCATCGAGGCGGAAAGGGTGTTAAAGTAGCCCCTGTAGACGATAAAATGGGAAAAATTGCTTTTGTCCAGATTATCAATCCGGAAGACAGTACCATCATCATCACCAGTAGCACAGGACAAGTGGTAAAAATTCCGCTAGAGTCAATTCCACCGCGATCCCGAGAAGCAAAAGGCGTAATCCTGATGCGATTCTCCGATACGAAAGATAAGGTGACGAGCGCGACTATTATCGAAGAAAGCGGGAAGTGATTCTGGTATAATGTACAGTAATTTATGAAAATACCCGGCCGGCTGATAGGTCAAACCATCGAAGAGAAGTTGAAGGTAGAGGTCAGCGAGCTTACCAAAAGAGGCCGGACTCCACGACTGGTAGATATCCTTATTGGAGAGTCTTCTGAACAACTCTCGTTTTGCAGCATGAAGGAAAAGGTAGCTCACCGCTTAGGGATTGAGTTCAACCTTGTTGTCATTAAGTCGATTCCTTCATTCGAAAGTCTTGCCAAGATGCTTAAGGATTATGCGAGAGACCCCGCCAACACGGGCATTATCATACAGCAACCGCTTCCTACTCATCTACAAACTGATAGCATCTATAATTTCCTTCCGCCCATTAAAGAGATAGAAGGTCACAAAGCCAAATCTCTTTTTTACCCTCCGATTGGATTAGGCATACTCACCGCACTCAAATTTGCCTACGGCAATCAGGAAATATCCACAGATTTATTGATTGATATTAATACCGATAAAGATGCGCTTCGTAAGATGCTGAAGCACAAAAAAATCGTCCTTATTGGCCGGGGTCCAACAGGAGGAGCACTCATCGGAAAGACACTCAGTATGCTCAAAATTAATTATCTAAACATTAATTCTAAGACAGACAATCCCGAACAGTTTTATAAGAATGCTGACATAATTATTGCTGCTGTTGGCCGGAAGGTCATTACTCCAGAAATTATCAATCCAGGAGTTGGACTTCTCACCGTCGGACTGCGACGTGAAGGTGACCGACTACGGGGAGATTATGATGAAGATGAAATAAAGGATATCGCTTCCTATTATTCACCCACTCCGGGGGGAGTCGGGCCTCTTGATGTACTTTATCTCTACAAAAATCTTATCGAATCTACTCGCGCCCAGCTCGACGGCATCGAACTTACGGTGAAGAAGTAGATTCCTTATGAGAAATATTGTAGTCATTACCGGGCAGACCGCCACGGGGAAGACCACCTACGCACTCGAGCTCGCCCACACTTTGAATGGAGAGCTCATTAACGCCGATTCCCGACAAGCTTACAAATATCTAGATATTATTACCGGAAAAGATAAAGGCAATGCAACGTTTATGCCCGTCTCCCGTCATGAAGAACTTGATGTAGGCTACTATCTCATTGATGGAATAAAAACCTGGCTCTATGATGCGGCCGATCCGAAA
>JAAXWV010000117.1:4533-4924 GCA_013334845.1 Candidatus Roizmanbacteria bacterium
TCTATTCGTCTCATGACTTTGTAGCGCTCACGATCCCGCTCATTCGCGATTTACTCAGTCAAGGAAAAACCCCGATTATAATCGGCGGTACCTACTTCTATCTTCATCATCTGTTATATAGCTTTACGATTCCAGTTCCGCCAGATGAAAAGCTGCGTAATGAATTGAACCGCAAAACAGTACTAGAACTTCAGGAGCTATTAAAATCGAAAAATGAAGAGGTGTTTGGAGCGATGAACGAAAGCGATAGGGCAAACCCTCACCGTCTGATCCGACGAATCGAGATACTAAGCCACACACCAAATGCAAAAATTACCTCCATGGGTTATTCACTCACCCTGCCGGAACTCCTCGGACAACCGGATATTACAGTTGAGATAACGGGCTTTAA
>JAAXWV010000389.1 GCA_013334845.1 Candidatus Roizmanbacteria bacterium
AGGACACAACATCGAGGAAGTGCTGGAATTCACCGGAACAGACAACGTGGCAGGGCATGGAACCGACGTAGTACACATCAAAACACTGGAAGGCGTGATGACTGGAAGCATAGGCGACTGGATCATCAAAGGAATCAAGGATGAGTTTTATCCCTGCAAGCCGGAGATCTTCAAACTGACGTATGATCCGATTTGGTAGGCCGATGGGTTACGGAGTCGTCTTATGGATTTTAGCGATTGTATTGATACTTGCATTTTTTAAGGGGGCAGGGCCACGATGAATCATACAGAAAAGATTGACAAATTAGAACAACTGCATTGCGACTATTGCGATGGAGCGGTACTGGGGTGTAATGCCAACTGCGGTATAAGAAAAGACATTACAGAAATTCTCGGAAGGCCAGAGGTATTCAGCTCAGTAAAATACCTGGACATGATAAGCACAACACAGCTTAAAGCGGAACTGAGAAGGCGAAAATCCCATGAGTGAACAGTCGGCAAACCTACTGATGATCCGGGATCTGATAACAGCCTTTGATGCCGTAAAGATGAGTTTCACCGAACAAGACATTACAGACATCAACGCGGTAATCAAGCGAGCAGGAGACAGGAAAGAAGCAAGGGATAAACTGTATAATTATCCACCAAAATGAGAGGATGAAGTGTGTAAGCCTATGAGAGAGGTAAAGTTTAGGGCATGGCATCGCGAATATAAAGCGATGGGCGAGGTTGCAAAAATTGATATGTGGGGTTCAGAGGATCAATATACTTTCGATTTAGCATTTATTGGAGATTTGCAGGAGTTTGATGTTTTGATAGGAGATATCGACCTTATGCAATACACAGGACTAAAAGACAAGAACGGTAAAGAGATTTACGAGGGGGATATTGTAACCACTAAGTTTGGTAGAGTTTGCAAGGTTGAGTGGTTTGAATCTCCGAGTATGCTATGTTGGGATTTAGTGCCAATCGCAATGTTTGAAAATCCAACACCAAGCAAATTTGACTTATGGGATTCTGACAATGTTGAAGTTATCGGAAACATATATGAAAATCCTGAACTACTTAATTAAACGATTGGGGGAATAGAAAATGAAAACGCACATCGGGATAAAGATCATCAAAACGGAACCAGCAATACAAAACGGAGAACGGGGGTACCTGATTTATTACGAAGAGGGGAGTGAGCCGATATGGGTAACAAGAGATCTCGTAGATAAAAATTATTTCGAGCTACACAGCAGTAACAACACGATTTCAGGCGAGGACGTCACGAGGTTTATCAAGAGCGCTGATTATGTAAAGGTTGGAGAGAAAACGACATTGACTACCGTAACCCTGGTCAATGGCTTTGAGTTGACGGAGACCTCATCCTGCGTTGATCCTGCGAACTTCTCACTGGAAATGGGACACAACATCAACATGGGTAAGATTAAAGATAAGATCTGGTTCCTGCTGGGCTTCCTGCTTCAGTCGGCCGTTAGTGGTTTTAGCAATGAAGATGAGTGAGAGGTTCGAGAAATTCTTACTCGGATTTCCGGTGGGAATCCAGTACAAGATCTATGCTGTAGAGCAGGGCTTTGAGCGGTTCACGTTATGGG
>JAAXWV010000118.1 GCA_013334845.1 Candidatus Roizmanbacteria bacterium
GGTCCATCTTGTCCAAGAATTCCGGTAATTAATGCTGTCTTTGCCATAGAAGTGAGTTAAAAACTAAATAATTAAGCTTCATTATAGCGTACTTAAAGAAATATTTTAAGTAGCATAAAAAATAAATCTGATACAATTACTACATATGGCGCCTCGATTGCTTGCATTTATTACTAGGCCAACTACTCGTCACATCATCATCAATACGCTTGGCAACTATTTGAACGTATTTTTTACTGCGCTTTTTGCTCTCATTCTTGTACGTATTCTGAGCCCATCTCAATACGGGGTGTTAAGTGTGCTGCTTGGAATCGCCTATGTCTTAGCTAACGTACTCGACTTTGGCACGACGGCTACCATTTATTCCTACCTGCCGCCATTACTGGAGAAACGTTCAACTAACGATCTCTATCGCTTTGTAAAAAGCACTTTTTATTACCAGTCGTTATTCTCACTCATCGTGATTGGAGTTCTATTTGTCGCATTTCCATACCTAGATTCGGTTTTTTTCAAAACAGGTGCGCCCGTCTGGGAGCTCTACCTCACAGCGATTTCCGTACTCCTTTTTATCTGGCAGAACTTCATTACCAACTGTCTGTTTGCCGCTAAGCGATTCTTGAAAGCGAACATCTATATCAATCTTTCCAATCTACTCAAGACACTTGTGATACTATATCTTGTCTTCATGAAAACGGTGAGTGTCGGCTCAATCATTTTTGTATTCGGAATTTTAGGCCCGATACTATTTTTCCTGTTTTTGTTTTTGGAAAAGAAGGATCTTATTTTTGTACTGATGAAGTCGGGAGTGAGCAGAGAAGAGTTCCGATTTGGATATACGGTAACCTACTTTTTTGCTTCTCAGTTTTTTAATTTAGGCCTTCGTATGGATCTTTTCCTCCTTTCTTACTTCCAGTTGAAAGCAGATGTCGGATTCTATGGATTGGCCCAAAAAATTATTCTTACCATAATTACCACCGTGATTAGTATTACCCAGGTATTGTCGCCATCATTCTCAAACGTCAAAAAGAAGTCGGAGATTGTCCCTCATCTGAAAACAGGATTTCTATACCTGCTTCTCCCCACCGGCCTCTTTATCCTCCTCATGCTCACGCCTGACATAATATTTAAGCTATTCTTTACTGACACTTTCTCCAAAACAGCTCCGATCACTCGTGTACTTGCAATTCCCTTTATCATCTATGCCGTCGGCAATCTGCCACAGTTGTTTTTACTTTACACAGTGAAAAAGCCTCGCCCGATCCTGTACGCGAACATCGTATTTTTTATTCTTCTGACTGTGGGCTGTTATTATCTTATCCCCAAAATGGGAGTGTTTGGGCCTCCATACGCGATTACCATCGCAATGGCGGTGAGCATATTTATGATGGTGATTGCTTCTGTGTTAGAATATCGAAAGATGGAGAATGATCCTGCAACTGAGAAAATTCCCACCACAACCCCGGCCACCGCCGCAACTACCTGAAATAACGAGTGAAGGATCCTTTCCCTTCGTCATTCCGGCTTGTCCGGAATCCTTATTTATTCTTCCTCGAGAAATGGGTACAATTTCGGACAACTGACCGGATGACAGAACTTGAGTATCCAGAGTATACGGCGAAAGAAATCAAACATTTTCTGTAAGCGTAGACACTTTGGTTTCAAAACCTCGTCAAGACTTGGTACTATAACGTCATGGACGAATTGCCAACATTAAGCAATCAGGTATATGGTTTTGCCCTAGGCAGTACCGGCCGATTGTTATACCGATTGGAAAATATCGATTGTTGTTACTTGGTTTTTCCAAACAACCTAGACAAGTACCTTGATATGCTTCTCCACGATCAGCCACCGCATATCCTCGGTTTGGGATCATACTCCGGTGTTGACCAGGATAAAATTCGCATCGAGACGATCTGTTCCAATCAATTCCGCAACGACTTAGTCGATGGCGATCAATACACCGAGGTAGAAATAAAGCCGTTTCTCAAACCGACAGAGGCCATGAAATATGCTAAAGCCATCGGCAATTCATACTGCAACCAGATTAGTTGGAAAATAATGCAACTAATCAACGAAGGGAAGCTTCACTCTCAATACACCTTTCTTCACATTCCCAAAACCATGAGGCCATGGATTATTGCCCCAGCGATTGATCAAGCATTACTCAATTTTAGGAGACTATAGGTAGTTGTTAATCAGTTTTATTCTTGTCGTCTTTAAAACCCCAAGCTTCATCGTTAGTTTGTTTGTATAAAGTATTTACGGCATCTTGTGCACATTTAAAAACGTCTTCCCAGATTTCTGATCCTGTATATCGAAACACCAAGTAGCCTAATTGTTGGAGGGTCCGATCCCTAGTCCTATCTTTCTTTGCCTGTTCCTTGGTGCGCTCATGATAATCATGTCCATCACACTCTAAAATCATTTGTTTAATTACTTTGTTGTCTCCTGTCGCCTTCGATTCGCCATCAACCATTTCGAATTTTGGAGCAATAATTGTCATCGTTAACAAAAAATCTACTCTATAACTACCCAGTTCCGCTTGAGGTGCAATCAATAAATGTTCCGCAGAACTCTCTACATCTCTGCCAAAGTACATTTTCTTGACTTTAAAACCAACAGATACCTGACGACCTCCAACTATCGCTAATGCAACCATCATCATCTTTTCAATGGGAGATTCACAATACATTAAACCATTTTCAAATTCAGTCCAGAGGTTGGAGATATTTTCAGACACATAGGCCTTAAACGCCTTCGCATAAAATTCATCATTTGGGATATAGCTATCCACTTCTTCGTCAATGGAATCAGCTACGCGCTGCTCTTGAGATTCGTTCCAATCCTTATAACTCGAAGCAAATTGTGATGCGTTAGTACTCTTCATATAAGTTATTTCGACTTGGGTTTTCCCCCTTTAATTAGTTTCTTAACAACCTTATCAAAGTCTGATTCAATCGGTTGTGTCTTATTAAATTCCTTGTACTCTGATAAGGCCTTCTTGTCAGCACTTTCCTTGGAAATTCGTCCTTTGCCATCAAGTATCTTATATTCGTTAAATGTTAAGAATTTACCAACACTTCCGGCAAACTCTTCCATAGTAAATGTTTGTCTGTTTTCAATTAGGTTTTCGATATAGTCAAAGAAACTGGAAACGGTACGTTCAAGTTTCTTAATCTGATCCTCAGGCAGGTAGTTCTTGGCAACAGTCACGTCCGAGGACAAAACTCGACCAGTTGGAGAGTGCTTCCAGGTTGTGAGACCCATATGAGGTTGATGACGGTCAGCTCGTTCGTCGATAATTTCCGCAGCCGTGTGACCAGTAATGGCGTAGTGGAACATGTTTTGAACTGTGGCAAAGAAATCCTTGGTTGTTTGAGACTGTGGATCGTAGTTAATACTACACTCAGCAAAAATGTCAGTAATTTTGAGATATATTCTTCGCTCACTGGCACGAATCGAGCGGACTCTTTCCAGCAACTCTTCAAAGTAATCCTTACCAAAAGTCTTACCGGCTTGTTTTAGCCGTTCGTCATCCATTGCAAAACCCTTGATGATGTATTCCTTAAGGATTTGGGTAGCCCAGATGCGAAATTGAGTAGCCCTTTGCGAATTAACTCTATAACCTACGGCAATGATTGCATCGAGATTATAAAATTTAGTCTTATAGACTTTACCATCACTGGCAGTTGTTTCCAAAATGGAAACAACTGAATTTTCCCCCAGCTCACCACTTTCAAATATATTAGCCAAATGTTTGCTGACAGCGGGAATTTCCACGTCAAACAACTCAGCCATCATTTTTTGAGTTAGCCAAAGCGTTTCATCCTTTAAAAATACGTCCAGTCGGACATCGCCCAGAGGAGAGGTATAAAGAAGAAACTTTGATGATTGAGTGAGATTGTTTGTCATATTTTATTTAAATCCTTCTAACTTTAACTGACTCTTCCATACCATCAACTTGAATCTGAAAACCGTTTATACCATCAATTACAACCGCATGCGGCATATGAGCGTAATGATACATATATTTGTTCTCCGTCTGTTCCCAAGTTTGTCCATTCTGAAACTGGAACTTTTCTCCTTGCTTATACCCGTTAAAGTCTGACTTTATCTGCCCTTCCGTTGCAAGCGTCACTTGCTGAACAGCAACAGGATCACTAACTCCGTCAACCTCCATAAAATACGAGCCTGAATCAGATGGATATATTCTTACTTTCGGGCGATATGCATAATGGTACTTATATTTATAAACCGATTGCTGCCACACCTGACCATTGGTCAACTTAAAAATTGCACCATCGTTGTATCCAGTAAATTCACCCTCTATTTGACTATTAATTTGTTGTTGCATATTAGTTGCCTTGAACAATATTTAATTCCTCTCTGATTTTTATAAGATCAGAATCTGTTTGCTCAACAATAAGGGTAAAACAATTTAAACAGTACCTTTTCCAGTTTGCATAAGCTCCGCCAAGTTTTGGTATTTCTGCACACCTATCGCCAGAGGTAATTGGATTATTACATCTTGTACAGCTACACCCTCTTTGAGCAACCACATATCTTGGCTTACCACTTGAACCGCTGATAAGTGATATTACTTTACCCTTCGGCATAGTTTGATTGAGCTTTTTTAATTTCCCTTACTAGAGAGTTTAGAATATTTGGGAACTCATCCATGGCTTTCTGGAATTCCGCCAACGTCCACTGTTCCCTTTCCTTCTCATCTCCAATTAATTTGTTCACCCTTTTGTTGACAAGTTCTAGAATAGCGACAAAGTTGCCTCTAGCTGAGGTACCTAATTTATATTTATAAGGAACTTCCATTCCCTGCATTTCAAGATTGCAGTTATTCAAAACCAACTTCGCAGTTCTTTTAGCTTCTTCGTTGAGTC
>JAAXWV010000390.1 GCA_013334845.1 Candidatus Roizmanbacteria bacterium
CGCTGATCTGACGGGAAAAAACCCGAACGTGTTTTATGAGCTTGGTCTAGCTCACGCGTTAGCTAAACCAGCCATACTCATTGCTGAATCGATGGATGACGTCCCATTTGATTTGCAGTCATTGAGACACCTTGTGTATGATAAAAATCTGCCTCGATGGGGGGATGATCTGCAAGAACGTATTACGAAAGCCATCAAAGAGGTCTTGGCTTCACCGATAAAGTCTGTTCTTCCAGCATTTCTCACAGTTGCAACTGATTCCAAACCAAAGTCAATTACACAGCAAGAAAAAGACATGCTGGAACTTAAGCGAGAAATGGATCTTCTGAAAAAGGCGTTTTCATCTTTACTGATGGGTCATCGTGAAATTTTGAAATATCCAGGTATACCTATTAACAGAGGTCAGACGATACCTGTTGGATCAATACCGAGCTACAGTACATTATATACAGAACATTTTAAAACTGATAATTTGGGACCTGTAGGGTTTCCGCCGGTTTCGTAAATCGTGTGGTGCTTGTGAAATGTGAACGTAAAAGGTCAATGATTAATCGGTGAAGATGTTAGAACTGTGGGCAGGGTATCTGAAAATTTAATGAAAAGTAATAATTTATTTATGCAAGAATCTCTATCATTTGAAATCCTAAATGAGACTGATGTCAGGGAAGAAATTATCGCTCCCTTAATTAGAAAACTTGGTTATTGTTCCGGGTCAAAAAACAATGTTATTAGAGAGCAATCATTACGGTATCCATGTTCTTTTCTTGGTAGAAAAAATCCTAAAAAGGATCCCTTGCTTCGAGGAAAGGCAGATTATATTCTTGAGGTAGAGAATCGTGTTCGTTGGGTCATAGAGGCAAAAGCACCAGAGGTAACTATTGGTATAGACGATATAGAACAGGCGTGGACATATGCTAATCATTCGGAAGTCCGTGCTATATATTTTGTTTTGTGCAACGGACGATATTTTCAGGTTTACAGAACAAGCAACAGTCCAGAAGCGCCGCCAGTATTAACACTTACTTATGAGCAGCTAGAAAAAGATTATCTGATTCTATCTAATCTTCTTGGTCCTGATGCACTCCTAAGAGATTTTCCGGATTTATCAATAGACATTGGATTGCCAATAGCTCCAGGGCTTAGGTCTATTGCAAGGATTACAAATGGCTTAATCCGTTATGGAGAAAATACCATTGGTTCAAAAGTACTTAGTGAGCTTCAAATCGGAATACAGGAAGGAGCCTTTGAGCGCGATAGCGACGGAAAAATCGTTGTTTTTATAAGAACAGTTGACCCTACTCGTTCTCTTCAAGAATTAAGCGAGAGGTTGGGATTGTCCAAATATGAAATGTTTAGTTCGGATAGCCAGCTTTCTACTGATGAAGATAACCCGACTCGGTTTATTTACACAAAACGAGTTATTCTTGCCGCTGGAGAAAAATTGTTTAATTTGGAAACGTGGAGTAATATTGATATTCCGATAAATATGACTTTTGATATTCAAGTTGAAGCTGTAGGTGTGTATAGAAATCGTATGTTTATCGGTGAATATATGTTGATAATGAATTCCAAAGTAACAGGAAATATGAAAATGAA
>JAAXWV010000119.1:0-684 GCA_013334845.1 Candidatus Roizmanbacteria bacterium
ACCGGCGAAGAATTACTGGCAAAGATCAAGGAATTGATCCATGAAGGGAATGTCAGAAAAATCATAATCAAAGATATTGTCACCGAGAATCATAGTGACACTATCGTTACCTATAAAATCTTTACCGACAATAAAGGCATCGGCGAGGCCACGTGGCTCTTCTTGAATTTCATAGGTAAATTTGCAGCCAAATTCTTTTCCTGATCCAAGTAAATTGAGAAAATGTCCTGCATACTCAGGAGCTATAATAATGAGAATTTCAGTGATACCTGCTTTCACTAAGGTCTCGATCGGATAATAAATCATCGGTTTATTATAGACGGGGAGAAGCTGCTTTGAGGTAATTTTAGTTAGAGGACGTAAACGGGTGGCTCTTCCGCCAGCAAGTATGATGCCTTTCATATGTGATTATGGCATTACCAGTAACTTTAATAGAAATACGATGGTAAAGCCAATAAGGATATATTCTATCATAGTTTTCAGATGAACAGAATCATTGATTATATGATGATAAACTCCCCATAGGATGTAAAAAGTTCCAAAGCCTAATAATGTTATAAACTCTGCGAGACGGTTGCCGCGAAATACACTCAAAATAAGGAGAAAAAAGACACCTGCAGTAAAAAACAACAGATAGTCGAACATATGTTTTTTAAGCTCCAGATTGAAGTGATGAAAAAATTT
>JAAXWV010000119.1:694-4886 GCA_013334845.1 Candidatus Roizmanbacteria bacterium
ACATAATGGCACCTATAGTAACAATCAAAACCGCCAAAATAGCGAATCCGATAAACATCGCATGAGTCAAATGTTTTCCGCCAACACGAATCATATGAGCCTTTGCTGCAAAATAGAAATCAAGAATTAAGGCAATGAGCAATAATCCCATGAAGATGATATTGGTACGGGAAAGATAAGGTAAGAATGAAACAGAGGCTGACTTGGCGGCCGGAATGATACTTGCTTGCTGTGATTCGCCCTTAATATTAATTTCTACGGGTCGAGTCGTTGTTTTGGGGGCAGTCTCAACTGCTCCAAGCGGCTTTCCGAACATCTGCACAACCAGTGTAGTTTGTTCCCCATTAAGTATCCCGTTAACAACTGCGAATCCTACCTCGGAATATTCCGGTCGAAGGATATTCTCCCGGTGGGTTTTGGAGTTCATCCATGCTTGAACTACCCCATCGCTAAACATAAAGTTTTTTGCAAGATTTTCCCCAGCGTATTCATATTTATAACCTGAGGCTAATATAAAATCCCAGGGTGTTTTTCCTTCCGGGCTGTAGTGCGCCCAGTAATTTTCAAGAAACATGTTGGCTGCTTTGTCCTTCGCCGCTTCAGCGAGTTTTGTGTTCGCGGTGAGTGGCTCAAGATTGTTTTTGGTTCGCTCTTGATTCGTCAGGACAAGAAGTTTTTCTGGTGAGATGTCAGTTGCGTAGCCAAGAACACGAGAAGAGTTTGAGCCAACATTTGTAAATGCGATAGAAAGATAAATGGCGAAAACGAGATAGCCTGTTAAAAAGTCGAGGTGAAGTAAACGGGCACGATAGTTGTTTGAGTGATGAGGGATAAAAAAATGACGGAGAGTAGCAAATATTTTTTTCATGGCAGTTGATTATCTATATATTCCTTATTATGAACGAAAAATAGATGGGGTGCAACTCAAATTGAATTTTGCTTCCGTTTTATACGAAAAATAATATAACCAAGAGCACCTATTGCAGCTCCAGCCGGGATGAGAAAGATTGTGTTTTGCTGCCGGCGTGGAGATCCAGTAGCAACATGAGTGGCTCCTAAAACCTCGGAAGACTCTGTTGCTGAATGTACCTCTAATAGAGCAGAAGATGAGGCTATTTTCCGGGAGATTGAGGGGCCTGGCGTTATTTTTGCAGGGGTAGTTGCAGCTGGCGTATTAGTAGAAATAGCGATAGGGGGTTGTGTTGCTGTATCAACGATGCAAGCTTTGTTGGCTGAGAGCGGTGTCGGATCTTGTAAACAGAACGTATCACTTTCGATAGAGACTCTCCCCCATGTTTTTCCTTGTTCGCTGTCACCATATTCAAAACCGTCAACAACTGCTTTATTTGGATTGAGGAGCCGTACTTGATCACCATCATTATTAAACATTGAGGTAGTGAGGATGTAAGTAGCAAATGACTTACTTTTTATGGTAAGACTAAATTGTTTGGGAGTCGAACCGGAATCTCCTCGATCATCTATATACCACTTCTCTAGTGCTACATCCTGATCATTATTGTTGTACAATTCCACCCACTCATATTTATCTGCCGTAATCGGATACGTCATAACCTCTGAAAGATAAATGTTGGTAGGTATAGGGGGGGTGACAGTTGGAGAGGCTAAAAGGGGAGTGGGAGTCACACTAGGAGTTGATGTGTCAATGAGCGAAGGAGTGACAGTTGGGGAAGGTAGACAGGACAAGAGAGTATCATTAAAGAAACCGAAGCTGTTCGTAAATTTTGTCCAAGTTCCTGATGTAGGACTGGCCCGGCCATACGAATATCCTTTACCAGGGCCGGTTGAATAGGCATATAAGTCGATAAGATGAGCAGATGATGTCGTAGGTGGCGCTGTAGCATCAAATAACCGTATTGTATCCGCCGATGTGGCATTAAGATTGATATCAGCCTGGATAACTAGACAACTATTCGGCTGGAGGATTGAGTTAGCGGGAAAGGTATAATATGTAGTGCCGCCGCTGTCATCGAGATGCCAGTGAGAAATATCAGCCGAGTTAGAGGAAGTATTTAAAATTTCGATAGTTTGGGGCGAGTCATTTACCTGGAACTCATTTATAAATACCTGTTCAAACGCTTTAACCTGCGATACTGCGACAACGAAAATCACAAGGACAATCAGTCGGATGAGATACTCCATGATCTTACATTAGAAAAGAAGAGCTGAAGATGCAATGGACTGAAGGGCTACAAATCGACCTTATATACAGCAACAATACTGTTTACAGAATAGTGACTTGTGAGGGGGATATTGTGTCCTCCTGAAGTATAAGGGTCATTCATGGTGTAGTTGCCTCCGGAGCCGCTTGTTAAGACAATATAATGATCGGGGAGTGGTCCTCCGTCATAGCTGATCCCTGCTACTACCGGTCTTCCTGAACTTAACTCACTGTCAATACTGGAAATTCGGACTCGGCTAGCTGTTGCTCCGTCCGCAATAATAGTGAAATTGAGCCACGCTGGGTAGTATGAAGCAAAGTTGGAGGGAATACTGTTAATAGTCTGCGGGGTGACATTACGGTGGCCAAAATGACTGTATATCATTGCCATTGAGGTGATAAGGCAGCCGGAATCTGCAAGTGTATATCCAGTGCCGTTTAGCGGTGTTGCACCCCATTGAGAATCACGCTGATTATAATAACATCCCCAGCTATCGCATGACGTTTGCCCGCTAAGGAGTCCTGACCCTCCCTGACTTGCCACGAATTTTCCGAAGGCAGCTAGTTGCGATTGAGCTTCGCTAAGGAGCCTTTGATAGGTAGATTCATCATTCTGAGTTTCTGCAAGCAGCTTTTGCTTTTGCGCTTTCTGCGCCTCAAGTGAGAGTTTTTGTTCGGCGAGGGTGGCATTGAGGTTATCAAGTTGTACTTTTTTGGTTTCTCTCAATTTTTTCTGTTCTTCAAAGTTGAGTTTCGCTTCCTGTACCTGTACAAGAAGCTTTTGATTATTATCCTGAGCAGTTTTAAAGTATTTAAGTTGGCTTAAAAGTTCTGCTGCGTTTTCTGCATTGAGAATCACATCAAAGATAGTAATAGATTGTTTCTTATATCCGTCAACAACCCGAGTTACCAGTAGTTTGGAGAGATAGCCAAGAGAAGTATCTAATCCATCAATACGTTCGGTAAGCACCCCAATTTCTTTTTGTGTAGTTTGGATTTTAGCCTCCGTCTCTTGCATTTTTAATACAGTGAGATCCATTTGAGTATCCATATATAGAATCTGAGAAGATAGAGTCTTATGCGTTTGTCCCAGTTCTCCTAACTTCTGTTGATATTGGGATATCCTGTCCTGCAGTTGTTTTTTTTGAGATTCATCTTGCTCTTGACTGTGTACGACAAAAGGGAAGGCTACGAGGATAAATAACAAAACAATAATAATTGACCTTTTTAGCTCCATAGGCCTCAGTCTAAATATTTTTGCGTCGCCAGAAGGGTAGCAATAAACGCTATTCCTGCACCAAATAGTAGCGTTAACGCATAGGTAACGGCCATAAAAGGAAGGCTTAATGGCCAGACGACGAATGAGAGTGGATCAATAGCAATCGTGATAGTAGGGATACCTCGCAAATATGAAGTGAGGAATGGTTGCATGTAGAGTAGTGTGCCTAAAATTATCAGGTATGAAGTAGTTGCAGCGGTAAATCCAAAGAACAGGCTTTCTTTTAAAAACGGCTTGCGAATGTGCCAAGATGAGGCTCCCAACAGATTCAAGAGTTCAATTTCATCTTTTTTTAGCGCTACTTTAAATAAGGTTGTTGTAGTGAGAACAACAACAGACATCACTAAAAGGAATCCAAAGAGGGTGATCGTTGTTTGTCTTAGGGTGGTAGTGAGACTTAAGAGTCTTTTGACGATATCTTTCTGAAAATACACCTCATCAACGCCTGGCTGTTTTTTAACGAAATCGGCTATTTCAGAGAGATAGGTTGGCTTTTTGGCATAGATTTCCAGTGATGCAGGTAAAATATCTGCTGATACCATCTCCAAAAGAAGAGGATTATCCTTATTCATCTCTTTATATGTGTTGAAGGCATCTGATTTGGAAATATATTTTGTGGAGATGGTTTTACCAGAACCAACAAGTGTATCACGTAGTTTAAACATCTGCTCATCAGAGGCTTGGTTCTGAAAATAGACGGTTACCTGTGGTCGGGTTTCTGTATAGTTTAGTAG
>JAAXWV010000120.1:0-4111 GCA_013334845.1 Candidatus Roizmanbacteria bacterium
GTGTGTAGAAAAAGATTAAACGACGTGATAAAAACCTGTGGGCCAAAACCCACCAGAAAATATGCGATTAGTACTCCATATCGATAAAGAATAGGAACAGAGATACGCTTTTTTGAAAACCTATTCAAAATATCGATCATACATACGTACGCAAAAATACAACAGACTACTACACGAACACTCACATGGAAACTACTTATAAAACCAAGAGCCAGTCCCAACATTACATACTCTCCCAAAGTGCGCTTCTTGAAAAACTTTATGAGATAGAGAAGTAAAGCTGACGTCCAAAACATACTGAAAGCGATGACCACCTGCGAACGGGCAAAAAACAAGTGTAATGGAAGCGAGGCAAGTACCAGTGCTCCGACAACGGCCGATATTCTATTCGTCAGCAGTCGCAAAATGAGATATACGAACAATACATCAAAGCTGGCCAGAAGTGCAGCGGGAACTCGGAAGGAATAGACATTCGGACCAAAGAGGTAGTAAAAAGGGGTAACTAATATCGGAATAATAAGACCATGCGCTTCATATCTGCCATAGGCATATAACTGCTTTATACTTCCCCCGAGTATCTGGGCAGCATACAAACCTCCATCACGCACTTCATCTCCCAGACTCACAAACGAG
Source organism: Candidatus Roizmanbacteria bacterium (assembly GCA_013334845.1). Taxonomy (GTDB): domain Bacteria; phylum Patescibacteriota; class Microgenomatia; order UBA1406; family GWC2-37-13; genus JAAXWV01. Next base: position 634 of record JAAXWV010000120.1, read on the forward strand.
AGATCTTTTATGTAAGAAAAGTTGAGAATAAGGGTAATGACAAGAACTGTGACAAAAGGAATAATTTCTTTCTTCTGAAAGAGGGCGCGTAGCGGACGGGGATGAAATCGGGATACGAAATAGAGCGAAGCGGCGAGAACTACCGCACTCAAATGGAGTGACAAAACAGCCCATCGAAGTGAGAAGCTACGATCTATCACTGTCAGAAGGAGAGAGAGAAAATACACTGCAAAGCTCGTCGCATACCCAACCCTCAACCAATGTTTAACAATGAGTCTCCTCATGAAACGATTTATAACTCCATTTACGATTTTAGCATGTGACATTTTTTGTACTTTTTCCCGCTGCCGCACCAGCAGGGATCATTGCGTCCGATTTTTCCTTTAGGCTGTTGTATTGGCGTCGGTGATGCTGTAAGCGCAGGAGTTTTCTTTTTCTTCTCTTTAGGAGGATTAATTTCCTTCTTCTCCGGTGTTGACTCCTGTGGCGACGCTTCTATCTCAACGCGCAGTAGCCTGCGTGCCGTCTCATAGTTGATATTGCCAACGAGCTTCTCAAACATCGAATATGCCTCATTTTTATACTCAACTAGCGGATCAAGTTGTGCATATCCGCGTAAATTGATACCCTCCCGCAGATCTTCAATCGCGGTGAGGTGCTCTGTCCAGAACTGATCAATAGTCTGAAGAAAAATCATCTTTGATATATCAAACCATACCCCTTCGCTGAGTAACTCCACCCGTTTCTCAAAATATGCATGTGAAACGGCAACTAAATGATTCTGTAGTCCCTCAAAATCGTGCTTTTTCAAATAACTGACAACTTTCGTATGCTCTTGAGGGAACAGGATATCTATATCTTTTGCCAATGTCTCTATTTCTTCGTCGCTCAAATCGTCTTTCATGGCGAGATAGTTGGAGGTTAGTGTCGCAATTTCTTCCTCAAAAAGTTCTTCGATTGTTTTACGGAACTCTGCCGAATCCTCATGAGCACGAAGCACTTTATAACGAAGTGCGTATATAATCTCGCGTTGTTTGTTGAGCACATCATCGAACTGCACAAGATGTTTTCGAATATCAAAATTAAAACCTTCAACTTTCACCTGTGCTTGCTCAATTGCTTTGGAAACCATCGCATGACTAAGCGGCTGATCTTCGGGATAATTGAGAAACGACATAAGCTTCGAGATCTGTTCACCCCCGAAGATACGCATAATATCGTCTTCCAGTGCCACAAAAAAACGTGTCTCTCCCGGATCTCCCTGACGACCTGCCCGGCCGCGCAGCTGGTTATCAATACGACGTGATTCGTGTCGTTCTGTGCCAATCACACATAAACCGCCAAGCCTAACCACCTCATCGTGCTGTTTCGACCATTTTTCATACTCTTTTTTATAATCCGCTTCCGTTTTTTTCGTGTCCTTCTCACCTTCCACCGTCGGAGGAGCACCGCCCAGTACGATATCGACTCCCCGGCCTGCCATATTGGTCGCGATAGTAATAGCTCCTTTGGCACCGGCTCGTGCAATGATATCTGCCTCGCGTTCATGATTCTTAGCATTCAAAAGCTCATGCGGGATTCCCTTTTGCTTTAACAAGCGTGAGACTAGTTCATTTTTTTCAATCGAAGTAGTACCGACAAGTACCGGTCTTCCGATTTTGTAGTTACGGACAATCTCATCAACCACTGCTGCGTATTTTCCATTCTCTGTCTTGTAAATCATATCGGGATAATCTACCCGCTTTACTTCGCGATGAGTGGGAACAACAATAACATCTACTTTATAGATCTTGTGCATCTCTTCAGCCTCTGTTTGAGCGGTTCCTGTCATACCACCCAATTTTGCATACATGCGGAAGTAGTTCTGCAATGAAACCGTTGCAAGCGTTTTCGATTCTTTCTGAATAGGAACATTTTCTTTCGCTTCAATTGCCTGATGAAGCCCTTCTGAGAAACGACGTCCATTAAGAAGTCGACCAGTGAACTCATCCACTATTACCACTTCTCCATCTTTTACAATGTAGTCTTTATCAATTTTAAATAGTGTCTCTGCTTTCAACGAAGCTTCAATGTGGAACAAGGTGTCAAAATCTTTTTCATAAATGTTCGGTACATTAAGCATCTGTTCAATGTGCATCACACCAGCTTCGGTAAGGCTAGCTGTCTTCAACTTTTCGTCTATTACAAAATCTGTTTTAGGATCAAGTTGTTTGACAATTTTTGCATACAGATAATATTTTGACGTATCTTCTTCTGATGGGGCGGAGATAATATGAGGAGTTCGTGCCTCGTCAATAAGTACAGAGTCTGCTTCATCGATAATGGCAAAGCTGAACCCTCGCTGCACGAGTTGATCAGCTGCCCCGGCCATATTGTCGCGCAGATAATCGAACCCGAACTCACTATTGATACCATAGGTAATATCGGCCGCATACGCCTCTTTTCGCGAGACAGGGCGAAGATGACTCAAACGCCAATCACGAGCTTCAGAATCGACATAATCCGAGTCAAATAAATACGATTGATCGCCAATAATCGAAGAAGTAGATAGTCCCAGAAAGGAGAAAATCATACCCATCCAACCCGCATCTCGACGGGCAAGATAATCGTTTACCGTCACTAAATGAACCCCTTTTCCGGTGAGTGCGTTGAGATAAAGCGCCGTTGTTGCAGCAAGCGTCTTACCCTCGCCCGTTCGCTGTTCGATCACTTTTCCTTCGTGAAGGGCGATTCCGGCAATAAGCTGTACATCGAAATGGCGGATACCAAGCACCCTTCGCGAAGCTTCACGGACCAACGCAAATGCCCAAGGAAGAGCTTCATCTAATGGTTGTTTTTCACCTTGAATCGCTGCCTTAAGCTTCTCTGTTTCATTCTTAAATTGTTCATCTTTCAGTTTCCGTGCCTTGTCTTCCAATCTGTTAATTACAACAACCGTTTGATTAATGCGGCTCAATTCATGTGCATTAAAATCGACAAATTTCCTCAAAAAAGAAAGCATATAAAAATAATTAATGTATAACTGCTATGAAAACGCTTACTTCATAAACAGTTCCTGAGGGACGACGAGGATCCTTTCCGCAGAATATCGATTCGGTTCTTTCGAGGCACTTGATTTTTTACAAACCCAGTGAATCGTATCACCTTCTTTAATTTTACCCAGTGTGGTATTTTCAATCTCCAACGTCTGAGCGTTTACCATCTGCATTTTGGTCCGTACTTCCTGATCCAACGTATAATTGTCCTTGTCGGAACTGATAACTTTTAAATATGAATCATCTTTATTCACCTCGATTATTTTGCCTGATTTGACAATATATTCCTCATCTACAAATACCACATTGGCTGTGACTGATTTATCGATAATTGGTCCACTTGCAATTATGTAATCTCCTTTTTTAATATTTTTCAGCGTAATTTCCTTTGCCGAAGTTGTGATTTGATAATACTTTGTCAATGTGTCATCGAGATTGATCGT